>JAPKCZ010000626.1 GCA_028822745.1 Kiritimatiellia bacterium
ATTAACTCGTTGCAGCACAGACAGTTCACCTGAAGATCGGTCCGCGCGGCGCTGCCTGTCCGGGCAAGCCGCGTTTCCCGACGGCCTCGTCCCCCGTGGCGCCGTCCATCGATACCAGTGATGGATCGGCACCTCTTCCTTTTCACTTGCACTGTACAAAACGGTGCGTAAAACTAGGTCCCCTAGTCCGCGCAAAATGCCATATCTGCACACGCACGCACAGACTGCGTGTGAGCAAGGAGGGACCGATGGCAAGCAACGAATACACGCTGTCACATCAGGACGTGGTGAGGGCAGTGATCATTCATCAGAACATTCATGAGGGCTTCTGGACGCTGAACATCAATTTCAACGTCGCCGCCACTCATGGCCCACAAGTGCCGGACCCCTGTCTCGCCGTGACGATCAAGGGCATCGGCATCATGCGGGCTTCGTCTACCGATCCGCTCGCCATCAACGCAGCCCTCGTCAATCCCGCGACGCCGGAGCGCGTTGAAAGTCCGGAACGTTCCGTGCATATCGCCGCTGCCGTCAACGGTACGCATGAAGGCGGCATGCAATTCTGTCGCGACGCCTATCGCAGTGTCGCTGTGCAAAGCGCGGTCAGAGCGCCGGGCAAACCCAGTTGAACGGGATCAGCGAACCGCCGCCATCAACGCGCCCATGCCGACCAATAAACTGCCCATCAGGCGATTGACCACGCGCAGCCGCTTCGGCCGTTGCAGCACCGTGCGCAGACGGTGCGAAAACACCGCCGTCGATGCCACGCCCAACGCGAGCACCAGCGCAAACGTCACGGCCGCGCTCGAAGATCGTTCAAGGACAGCGGATGGACGGCCGGTGCCGGCAAGCATTCGGTTAAGAAAATGCACCATGCCCGGCGAGCGCGTCTTCCGGCGCGGGTGACGCCGGAATTCGCCCGCGTGCTGTCTTCCTGTGAAGGCAGCGAGACACCGGATGGCAGCTTGTGGCCGCGCAAGACCGCCGACCCGGAGCCGGCGGCCCGGACGGTTGTCCCGGGCATGAATGCACCCTGAAAATATACCCGGAGGCAGGCTGGATATGCTTCTTAAAGCAGTGCAATCATCCGCCGCGTACAGAACGATCTTCCTTTAGAATGGCATTTATCTGAATAAAATTCCGTTGATGCCATGTCTACCCGAAATCGCCCACTGGATAACCAGGATCGGAAGATCATGCGCGAGTTGCAGAAGAACGCGCGCCTGAGCAATGCCGAGCTCGCCGATCTTGTCGGCATGTCGACTACGGCGTGCTGGAATCGCACGCGTCAACTGGAAACCGAGGGGTATATCCGGGGCTATGTCGCCTTGCTCGATCAGCAGAAACTCGGCTTCGCCGACGTAGTGCTGCTCGAAGTCACGCTCGACCGTCACGACGACGATGCCCTCGCCCGCTTCGGCGCCGAACTGGCAATGTTGCCGGAAGTGCTGGAAGCGTATCTGGTGTCGGGCGACTACGACTACCTGGTGAAAGTGGCGGTCGACGGTACGGCGGGATACGAGCGTTTTCTACGCGAGAAGCTCTACAAGATCGCCGGCATCCGCCATAGCCGCTCGATGTTTGCCCTCCGCTGCATGAAGAGCATTACGTCGATCGCGATCTGATCAGGCGATGCCGGCCAGCTTCAACGCGTCGACGCTCATATGTACACCGAGTGCAAGCAGAACAACGCCCATCATCCAGCGTTGAGCCAGCAGGAGTCCAGGACGACGGGAGAGGAATGTCGCCATGCTGCCGGAACAGATTGCCACCAGGCCGTTGACCGAAGCGAACGCCACGATCAGCAGTGACCCGAGCATGAGCGACTGCCTGAAAACACTGCCGTCCTGATAGTCGATGAATTGCGGCAGGAGCGACAGAAAGATCATCGCGAGTTTGGGATTCAACAGGCTGGTGGTTGCCCCCATCGCCAGAAGCCGGCGCGGCCGTTCGCGCGGCAACTCACGAACCTCCAGCGGAGAACGGCCACCCGGTTTCACCGCCTGCCACGCCAGATAGAACAGATAGGCCGCGCCCACCGCACCCAGCACGCTGGCTGCATAAGGCACGCTCAGGAAAAGCGCGG
>JAPKCZ010000045.1 GCA_028822745.1 Kiritimatiellia bacterium
TCCGGTTTGACGGCTCTGGATCTGGGCTGCGGCACGGGACGAGATTGTTATCTGCTCTCCCATCTTGTAGGTGCTTGCGGCAACGTCATCGGTGTCGATATGACCGACGAGCAACTGGACGTGGCGCGTGGTGCCATCGATTCCATGACCAAGAAATATGGGTTCGATAAGCCGAATGTCGATTTTCGAAAAGGTAAAATTGAAGATCTCGCAGGCGCCGGAATTGCGGATAATTCGATCGACCTGATCCTTTCCAACTGCGTCCTAAATTTGTCGCCCGACAAAGAGAAAGTGTTTAGCGAAATTTTTCGCGTTCTGAAGCCCGGCGGGGAACTCTATTTTTCGGATGTATACTGTGATCGACGCATTCCCGAAACCCTTGCCGCCGACCCGGTGTTCCATGGGGAATGTTTGGGCGGGGCGCTCTATTTCGAAGACTTCCGCCGCTTGCTTGCGCGATGCGGATGTGAGGACTATCGCGTCATGACCACGTTGAAAATTGAACTAGAGAATGACGCTATTTCGGCGCAGGCGGGATGTTTGCAGTTCTATTCGATGACCGTGCGTGCCTTCAAGATCGCCGACTTGGAGGATTGTGAAGAGGATTACGGCCAGATCGCGACGTACCTTGGCACCGCGCCCGGTCGTCCGCATGTCTTTACGCTGGACGAAGACCACGTCTTCGAAGCAGGGCGGCCTGAACGTGTGTCAGGCAACACCGCGCTGATGCTGAGTGAGACGCGATTCCAGAAGTATTTCGAAGTCATGGGCGATCGCTCCCGGCATTTCGGTGATTTTGACGCATTGGGTGAAACCGTTGAGGCGGTTCCCGATGCGGCCACGCCCGAGAGCAGCAGTGGCTGCTGTTGATGACATATAATCGTGGGCTCTGATGCATCACCAACGCGTATTTCAAGTCAAGTCTCCGGCGCCCGGGTTGATCGAATTGTTGATCGAACGCGGTGATGTGGTGTTCACGCCGGGTGACTGTGTCGCCTTGTTTAATCCCGCGGGCGTTTCCCGCCCTTACAGTATTTCGTCGGGACAAGATGAACCCTATTTGCGGTTCCTCATTCGTGACATGCAGGGTGAAGTCACGGAGTGGATTGCGAACCTGAGCGAAGGTGATATTGTCAAATTCAGTCGGCCCTTCGGATGGTTTCGGCCAGGGCTGAACGGAGACGCGCAGGTTCGAAGTGTGTTCGTGGCTACCGGAACAGGTATTTCTCCTTTTATCAGTTATCTTCGGACCCAGCCTGAGGCGCGCCCGGAAATGTGTTTGTACGGCGTGCGTACAGCGGCCGACGCTGTTGATGTCGCGTTTCTCGAATCACGTTGTCCGACGACGCTATGTGTGACGCGTGAATCCGTGAACGGTTATGTGCGAGGGCGCGTCACCGATCGACTGGACCGCCTGCCGATTGCCGACGACGTGCACTACTACTTGTGCGGGTTGGACGCGATGATCGACGATGTTAGTACCTGGCTCGAATCCAAAGGCGTTCATTTCAGTCGTATTCATAGAGAGGTGTTTTTTAATGCGTGAGATTCTTAAAGTCGATTGGTTACGCACGCCTGAAGGCGATTCACGTGGCTATATCGAGTCGACGGAGTTGACTGAAGTCTGGTTTCACACCGGGACGAATTGCAATCTGAGTTGCCCTTTCTGTTTAGAAGGATCTAAGCCGGGCGATGATCGTCTGAATTTCCTGACGCTCGACGACGTCGTGCCGTTTCTGGACGAAGCCGTCGCGATGGGATGCCAAAAGTTTTCGTTCACAGGTGGCGAGCCGTTCGTCAATCCGCACTTTGTCGATATCCTCGGCGCGGCCTTGGATCGCCTGCCGTGCCTCGTTTTGACCAACGGGACAGAACCCTTGTGCAATCGTTTCGCTGAGATCGTCGACTTGCAGGCGAAAGCGCATGACGTCAGTTTCCGAGTGAGCCTGGACCACCCGGACCCTAGCGAACATGACGCGTCGCGCGGGAAGGGCAATTTTAAAATGGCGCTGCGCACACTGGGGCAGTTGCACGACGCCGGATTTCATGTGTCGATTGCGCGGCTGATGTTGGAGGGCGAGGATTCGCCGGAACGCGACGCCGGTTACGCGCCCTATTTTCAAGAAGCGGGTTTGCCAGACGACATGACGATCATCAAGTTTCCCGATTTCATGACGCCGGGTTCGATGGCCAGTGTGCCCCATATTACGGAAGGCTGCATGACGCAATACACGGACGAGGCTCAGCGCGCCGCTTACATGTGTAGTTTCAGTCGTATGGTGGTTAAGACAGGCGGCCGTTTAGGCGTCTATGCGTGCACACTCGTCGATGATGATGGGGACTACGACCTTGCGCCGACGTTGCGCGAGAGCATGCAGGTGCGTATCCGCTTGAAACATCATCGCTGCTATTCCTGTTTCGCCTTTGGGTCGAGCTGTAGCGAAGGTCACTGATGCACGTTGCTGTGATTCTAAACGATCGCTCGTTCCGCGAGGCGTTGGTGAATACGTTGCACGCCTCTGGCGGGCATACCGCCCAGGCTTTTGCAACCGCTGCAGCTGCGCTCATCAACCTGACGGCAAAGCCGTTTGATCTGATCGCATTGGATGCGGTGACCTTTCCCGGATTCGGCGCTGGCGATAGCCATATCAATGACCTGGCGGCATTGATTCCTAAGGCCGATTACAATGAGACCTTGCTCTATTGGGAAGTGACCTTGCGCTTGATCGACTGTATTCGTGCCGAAGGAAGCGCGAATGTTGAAACGCCAATCGCAGTGCGCGTGTCGAATGCCTTGCCAGCGTCGATAGGGATGGGTGATGTGCTCAGTAAAGAGGCCGTGCGTAAAGACCTGAGCCGACGCGCGCAGGTGCATGGAATTTCGTCATCGTCGCCTGAGGCGTTCGGCGAGGGCATGTGCCGCCTCGATTAGCTCCGAATGCTGCTGCTTTAAGCCCTGCGTGCACGTTTTCTGCGGCACGATTCAGAATTTAACAGAAGGTCGCAAAGGGCACAACGTAATGGCCAAAGGCGGCCCTTTGTGTTCGTTGCGAACGTCTGTAAATGGGTTTAGGTTTTGACGCCGGAAGCGCCCAAGGGAGCAGCGTTCGGCTTGGCCCGGATCGCCTGCACCGTGTCGAACGTGCGGTCTTACTTTGCCTCGTCCGGGGCGACGACGAACATGAGTTCGCCGGCGTTCACGACTTGGCCTGTCGTGGCCACGATACGTACAACCTTATACTTGCGGTCGTTGGGGTAGAGGACCTTGTCGTCGCTGTTGAAGTCATCAAGCGTCAGTGTCGTGAAGAGCTTCATGGCTTCCATCAGACAGATTGGGCTGCTTGTTTTGATGGAGGAGCCAACGGACACCATGTCCGGATCGTTGGGTGATGGTGTGATGTAGAACACGCCGGTGGAGGGCGCGACAACCTTGAGTTCGCTCGTTCCTTCAATTTTGATGGAATCCGCATCAAGCGTTTGCTTACTGGAGGCTTCAGAGTCTGCTGTTGCCTCGATAAGGGCGTCGATGTCGGTGCGGGTGAAGAACTGCGGCAAATAGGTGGTGTCGTAGATGCCCTTGCGGAACACCTCGTCCCTTAAGACAGCCAGCACCATGGGGATGTTGACGGCAACACCTTGGATGTTGACGCGCTCAAGGTAATTGATCATGCGCTCAATGGTGTTTTCGCGATCTGTGCCGCGAACGATGACTTGGGCGATCATGTTATCATAGAAAGGCGTTACAACTTTGTTAGGGCCTACCGCGCGAAGGATGTCCACGCCTTCTTCGACAGGGAAGTCGCAGTCCGTCAGCACGCCGGGGGAGGGGTGTAGGGTGACATTGCCCTGTTCGTCTCGAATGACTTTCTCTGCATTCACACGTACTTCGATACAATAGCCGCTTGGTTCGGCCTTGATCGCTTCGATCGAGCGATTGGAGGCGATGTCGAACTGCGCCCGAACAATGTCGATGCCGGTGACGCCTTCCGTGACCGGGTGCTCCACTTGCAAACGCGTGTTCATTTCCATGAAGTAAACAGTGTCGTGCGTTAAGTCGTAAATGAACTCAACCGTACCAGCACCAAAATAGTTGATTTCGTCGGCGATCGCCTCTGCAAATTTGTATACGGATTGCTCCAGCTCGGCGGGAAGCATGGTCGAGCCAGATTCTTCGATGATTTTCTGGTTGTTGCGCTGGACACTACAGTCGCGCAGGCCAAGGATGCGCGTGTTGCCATGGCGGTCACGCAAGACTTGTACTTCAACGTGTCGCATCGACGTGACGTAGCGTTCGAGGTACACGTCGCTATTTCCAAAAGCGCTCTTGGCTTCGGCTCGAATCTCTTTAAAGGAGTCGTTAAACGCGTCCTGTGATTCAACCACGCGGATGCCTTTTCCGCCGCCGCCATGCACGGCTTTGATGAGCACGGGGTAGCCGATTTCTGCGGCGACTTTGCGGGCTGCCTGGACGGTGGTGACGATGCCTTCACTACCAGGGACGACGGGGACGTTAAGTCGACGCGATGTTTTGATGGCGTTGGATTTGTTGCCCATCAGTTCCATGCTGCGCACGCTAGGTCCAATAAAGTTGATTCGGTGCGCGGCGCAGAGGGCCGCGAAGTCGGCGTTTTCGGAAAGGAAGCCGATGCCGGGGTGAATGGCGTCGACGCGTTCCTGTTCAGCAATTCGGATGATACTGGTCGCGTTGAGGTAGCTCTCATCGGCCGTGTTGCCGCCGATGCAGACGAGTGTGTCGTGTTCGCCAACCATTTCGGCCACGGCGGAATCGGAGTCGGCATCTGACTGTACGAGGACGACTTGGATGCCGTGTTCCTGGCATTTGCTTACAAGTTTGGCAGCCGCGCAGCCGCGTGCATGAATCAGGACGCGGTTCACGGGGCGGATGTTTTTCGCGGTTTCGTCGGCGTAGCGATTCACTTCGTCGCTCGTGGTTTCTTCACGTTCGAAGCGGCCTTGCAGAACGCGTGTAATGACGTCGTCGACGGATTCGCTTGGCATTGGCATGCGCGGGTCGATTTTGGCGAGCTCGTCGTCGAGTGTATTCCAGAAGGGATGCTTCACAAGCCCTTGCATAGCCCCTTCCGTTTCCTGCAGGTAATTGGACAGCGTCGACGTGCTCGGCAGGTATGAGGGAACCACGATCTGCCCGGCGAATGGCATGTTGGTGCCGGACAGGTAATAGCTTTGAACGAGGGGATGTGTCACAAAGCTGGCCTGCGCGCCGCCGGTACAATCGCCGAAGCCAAACGTAATGACGGGCAGATTCTGGTCGCGCACAAAGCGCGTCAGTCGGTCGTTTACAATGGGCATTGAGAATAGGGCGCCCGCGCCTTCTTTGGTCTGCATGCCGCCGGAGGAGATGAAGCATACAATTGGAATGCGGCGCAGCATGCATTCGCACATGAGGTTACAGAACTTTTCGGCACTGGCCATGTCAAATGCGCCGGCCTGAAAGGCGAGGTTGGAAATGGCGACGCCGACCTGTGTGGCGCCGCCGTCGCTCTTTAGATTGCCGATGCCGGTGATCAGCCCGCAGGGCGTGATGTTTTTTGACAAGGCATCCTCGATCGACAAACGGAAGCCAGGGAAACGTACTGGGTCGGCACTCATCTGGCGTCGGTTCTGTTCGCGGAAATCGGAAAAGAAATGATCAATGATCATGGCGGGCATGACGCGCTGCGTGCGTTTTTGATGCGTCAGCAGGTCCTGAATCAGGAGGTCGCGATAGGCGATCGCCAATCGGTTCCAGAAATCCTTGATGCCGATGTTTTTGGGCAAGATGCGTCCGTCGTACGGTTTGCCCTCAAAATGGGATCGGTAGTAGCGCGGCATGAGGTGTTCGCAGAAGAACGTCACGACAGCGAACAGGGTCTCGGACAAACGTGGATAGGCTGTTTTTTTCCAGCTCTCAAGGGTCTTCAGTTGATCGCCGTTGCCGCTATAGGCGATGAAGCGTTCGCCGAAGCTGCGGAACTGTCGTCGCAGGCGCAATTGTGCTTTTTTTACATCTACTTCGGGCGTGTCGAGACGCTTAACGAGGGCCTGCGTGGAGGCGTCCAGCGAATCAGATACCAATTTGCTGACAGATTTCTCGGAAATGGTATTGGACTCGTGCGCTTCAAGGGCGATGGCACTGAGGTGTTCAATGAGGAAGTTGTAACCGTCATCGAATAAAAGTGCGTTCTCGCATTCTTCAATAAACACGTCACGTAACTCAGGCTGACGCATAACGTCGAGAACGGTCAGGTCGCCATCGCTTTTTTTCGCAGGGGCTTCCGTATTCTCGCGCAGGTAGTTGATCAGGGATAGTAAATTGCCGGGGGCTTCTTTTTTCCATAAATTGTAGAGGAAAAAGACGTACTCAAGGGTTAAGCGGCTGCGCGCCGTGCTGAACTGGTCTTGCGGAGAACCAAAGACCAAGCGCCGGAAGCGTCCGGGCTGATCTTTGCTAGAGCGTTTGCGAGATTGGTAGTTTTTCCAGGCCTTCAACAGCTTGTCGTCGTAGCGAAGTTCGAAGGGCTGACTTAGCCAGCTTTCGAACGCCTTGACGCGCGCATCTTCGGAGCGTTTTTTTAGGTCGCCTTTGGGTATTTCCAGATCGCTGAGGCGACCGTAACTATCCATTGAAATGGAGCGTATGCGGCGACGCAGACCAAGATAGCGCAAGTAGCGGTAGGCGAGGCCGAAGACGTTGACGTGCGTTGTTGGGCTTTCGGCCAGTGACAATGCGGCCGATTCCTGAATCTGGACGAGATTGGGCTCGGGCGCAAGGTAGCGCTCCATGCTGCGTTTGTAGTGATCAAGGACGAGTGGCGTGCGAGCAACAAACTTTTCGGCGTTACGCTCGATGAGTTCAATGCTCGAGAGGATGGAGGTTTTGAGGTTCTCAAGTTTTTGGCGCTCGCCGGGTACGTAATCGATGACACCGTCGATATAACCCTGATCGAAGAGTTCATAGGCCGAGACGCCGACGTACTTGGCGCATTCCTGCCAAGACAAGTCGTATTTGCGTGCGATGCTGGCCAGTCCGAGAGGCTGGATCGTATTGAAGACCCCGTCGCGTACCGACAGTAAAATATTGGCCGTTGCGAGCGGAATAGCACCGCCGGAGTAGCCGTATCCGAGGATGACACCAACACAAGGCACATCGAGTTGCGCCATTTCGGCAATCAGGCGCGAGATCGAATGGGCCTGATTCTGCGCATTCGCGTCAGCGCCAGCGTCAGCGCCGGGTGTGTCGATAAAGGTGACGACAGGGATCTTGCGCTGGGCGAACTCGCGAATCGCTTTGACGGCGATAGCGTGGTGCTCAGGCATCCAGACGCCATTGCTTTCGCCGCGATTCTGTGCAAGCACGCCAATGCGCCGAGGGGCTTGGCCTGCCTCAGTTTCCAATATCATCTCGCACCAATAGAGGGGACCATGATCACCCTGAAGCAGGACTTTTCCCTTTAGGCGCTTGATGACCTTTTTAGCATCGAGGCGCGATTTGTCCTCAGAGGGTAAAACGGTACGAGCGATGTAGTCGTCAACATTGAGCGTGCTCAACTCGCGTAGGGTTTTCTGAATGTCGGTGTTGGACAGAAGCCCGATGACCTTTTTCGAGGCGTCCCGTCTAACGGGGAAGAGGGAAAACTCGTGCGCCATCTGCTCGGCTTGCAGAAACAATTTGTCGGCTTTAGATTCGTTCGTCGGCATAGGTTCTATTTGTTTGCTTACCTGTTAAACTTCCATACTTTGACGGCTGATCATGCCCATAATCGTCATTCAATTCAAGTCGCAATAGCCGAAATGGCTGCGTAAACAAGCCATCGCTCGTTTGAGCGCATGAAGGGCAGTGCCTGACGGTGGCCGCCACTTTCCGTTTTCAATACTCACAATATGTGATTAGATCTGCCTTTTCACGCTTTCCCTCCGTCGCGGAAGCGTTACTCGAACAAGACGACTTTGCAAAAAAAAGGACTTCACGCATGAACCCATATGCCGCTGCCGATGACACCCAGATTGAAAAGGATTACGAGGTAGCAAAAGACGCCTATGCAACGGTTGGCGTTGATGTTGATGCCGCCGTGGATGCCTGTCTGGCTGTTCCAATTTCCCTGCATTGCTGGCAAGTAGACGATGTCGGCGGGTTTGAGATTTCCGAAAGCACGGATGGCGGAGGCATCATGGCCACGGGCAATTACCCTGGCCGAGCACGCAATGGCGATGAGGCGCGGGGTGACTTCGAACAAGTCCTGGCGCTACTCCCTGGCGCGCATAAACTCAATTTACATGCATTTTACGCCGAAACCGGCGGACAGACTGTCGCTCGGGACGCCCTTGAACCGTCGCATTTCTCAGGTTGGATGGATTGGGCCAATGCCGCAGGCATCGGGTTGGATTTCAATCCGACCTATTTTGCGCACCCCAATGCGGACGACGGCTACACGCTTTCGCACGCCAATGCAGACATCCGCGACTTCTGGGTTCGACATGGCATCGCCGCCCGTCGCATCGCTGAGCACATGGGTCGCACGGTGGGGCAGCCCTGTATAAACAACCACTGGGTGCCAGATGGTGCCAAAGATTCCCCTGCCGATCGCTTTGGCCCGCGCCAACGTCTGGTCGAATCCTACGATCGCATTTTCGACGACGCACTCGGCATTGATGCCGCCCTCTGTGTCGATGCTGTGGAGAGCAAACTCTTTGGTATTGGCAGTGAAGATTATGTCGTGGGCTCGATGGAGTTCTATACGGGCTATGCACTGACGCGCAAACTCGTGCAATGTCTTGATCTTGGGCACTACCACCCGACCGAGCAGGTCAGCGACAAGATTTCGGCATTGTTGCAATATCATGAAAAACTCCTGATCCATACCAGTCGTCCAATTCGCTGGGACAGTGACCACGTCGTGCTCTTTAACGACGATGTGCGCAACGTGTTCCTCGAGCTTGCGCGTGGAAAGGCGCTCGACCGCGTTTACGTGGCACTTGATTTTTTTGACGCAAGTATAAACCGTATAGCGGCTTACGTTATCGGAACTCGCGCCACGCGCAAAGCGATTTTGGCCGGTTTGCTCGATCCGACACAGGTTCTGCAGGGGCTTGAGCGCGACGGAAAGCTAGGCCAGAAGCTGGCCCTCATGGAAGAGCAGCGCTGCATGCCCTTCGGCGCGGTCTGGAACCAACTCTGCCGCAAAGCGGGCACCCCGCCCGCCGCCTCTTGGATCCCCGAGGTCGAGCGCTACGAGCGCGACGTCCTGTCACATCGCGTCTAAACGTCGCGCTTGTTCTAAAATGGTCACGACACCCGAGTGAATGGCCGCGCCCTGCAAGAGCTCCACGGAGTGTCGCACGCCATGGATCGTTTTAACCCAAGCGTTTCTTTATCTCATTGAGAACGTTCGGCGCGTTGACGCGTCGTGGTTTGGATATTAGTGTACAGAGCTACAAGGCCGAAACGCCTCCAGTGGCCCTGCCAAAACTGCCGCTGATTAGGGACCATTCCATGTTAGAATATGGGGTCACATTAATGCAGGAAGCGCTCAAGCTGGCCAACCTTGGGGCTGAAGAGGCTGTGCGGCGATTGCCTGAACTGCGTCCAGGTCTAAATACCTGGCGCGGACAACTTACCTGTCAACCGGTCGCGGAGGCTTTGTCGCTGCCGTTTAGCGAGGTGTCGCTGTGAGAACGGTACGTTTCGGCCTGATCGGGTGTGATCTCCTCGCTGCGTCCTCTGTGAACTCAAGCGTAGCGGGTGTTAATTCTTTTCTTTGGCCTATGGGATG
>JAPKCZ010000627.1 GCA_028822745.1 Kiritimatiellia bacterium
AGCTGCTGCGGCGCCGACCAAGCCTGGCGCTTGCCGATCGTCGGCGTTGTCTTCCGCTCAGCAACAATCTTGCCGCGTTTGCCGTCGAGGCCTGACAGGAACTCACCGTCAATGATCGTGATCGCGTCAATGCTGGGCCCTTTCCAGCCCACCGACACGTGGTCGCCGTACGATTGCTCCTGATGGACAACCTCGACGTAGTAACGCTTGCCAGCCTCAAGCGGAATCATTTCTGACGTCTGCGACGCAAACATGTTCCAGCGTCTGTGCTTTGCCCGAACCGCATTCCACGCTATTCGTTTCTTGTTCTCAGGCTTCTCATCCGTGCTCAGAAACAGCGAGCCCTGATCGTCAGCAGCGAACACAAACGTGAACTCGCCTGTTGCCGGCGGATATAGGTAGCCCCTGATCCTGCGGAAGAAACGATCGCCCGAGTTCTGCTTCGCCTCGAGCGTTTCCATCTCTTCCAGCACCGGCTCCACAGCTGCTCCGTCACTGACCTTGAGTGGGCCGGTGCGCAACGTCCAGGTCCGAAGCGGCATCCCCTTCTTAGCGGCAATGATGTCGACGCCCTTGCGTGGCCACCAGTCGACATCACGTCGCTCATAGGCCAGCGGGTCACCCTTGCCCGCCTGCTTCACCTTGTAGAGTTCAACATCCGGCCGTCGTGTCGCGCCCGGATAGACGGTGTTGGCGTAGAAATCATAGTCTGCAGCCATCGCGGCCCGGCACACCAGCAGAGCGATAATCGTAAATATGGCTTTTCTCATCTGTGCTCCTTCGTTTTCCTAGTTTGCATGAGATCGTTGACGCTGTCTTGAGTGGGAATGGAATCCGCAGCACCAGACTGCATCACGCAGAGGGCCGCGGCGCAACAGCCTCTGGTCAAGGCGGCATGCGGATTGCCGGACTGCATCAGTTCGGCAAGACAGTAGCCAATGAAGGTATCGCCGGCAGCGGTTGTATCCACCGCATCCACGCGATGTGCCGATTCGACATGCGTCGTCTGCGCATCCGAATACATAGCGCCTTTGGCGCCCAAGGTCAAAAGGGTGGCGGCGTTGGGGAACGTCGCGCGCATGATGCGGCATGCATCCTGCGGCTCTCCACTGCCCGTGAGCGCCTCTGCCTCGGTTTCGTTCAAGATGAAGAGATCGACCAGCTCCAGCGGGTACGCCTGGACATCCGACGCCATCGGCGCAGGGTTGAAGGCGATCTTGAGGCCCTTCGCGTGAGCTTGGCGCATGGCATAGGGAACGCCACGGGTCTCGTTCTGCAGCAACAGGTAATCTCCCGCAGAAAATGCCGAGAGCGCCGAGTCAATGTCTGTCTCGGTCACGCACCGGTTTGCGCCACCATATAAGACGATGGCATTCTCACCCGATGGCGCAATCTGGATGATGGCGTGACCGGTCGGTTCCTCACCCACGATCACGAAAGTCGTATCGACGCCTTCCCCTTGCAGCCGTTCGAGCAGCCATTCGGCGTGTGCGCCAATCCGCCCGGCGTGATAGGCAACAGCTCCGGCACGCGCCAACGCCACCGATTGATTGAATCCCTTGCCGCCGGCAAAGACACGATAGCTCGATCCGGACAAGGTCTCGCCGGGACGCACGAAATGCTCGACCTCATAGACGTGGTCGATATTTATCGAGCCGATAGTAAGTATTTTCATCTAGCCTCAATTATGCACCGGAGAGGAGAGAACCACGGATGACACGGACAACACTGATAAATGTGGGAATAGAATGGACTCGTCCCAAAATCCGTTTCATCCGTGTAATCCGTGGTCAGCCTCTCTTGTTGAGTGTGTTGTCATGCGTGCAGCCCGAGTTGATGAATGGATCAGGCTAGTACACGCTTTCTTCCCGTACTTCTTTCAAACCATAAAACAGGTGGAGTGTATCGGCAAGGAAACGCCGCGGCAGAGAACCAATCAATACAGGAAGAGGGGTCAGTTGGTCCCTCCTGAACTCAGAACCCTGAACGCTGAACCCTGAACTCTCCCAACGCCTGACATCTGTAACCCGCCGCGCAACATCATTGACTCATTTACTCGTAGAACGCACGATCAAGG
>JAPKCZ010000628.1 GCA_028822745.1 Kiritimatiellia bacterium
AGGCGCGTGAGTTCTGTTTTGAGATCCTGCTCAAGGAGTACGACTTGCCGGCGGCGGACGTCGCCTCAGTCATGCTGACCAAGGGTGATACGTATCGTGATATGAACAACTTCCAGGCGGCGGCTATTGAGTACAAGAGTCTGAAGGATAACAAACGATACAAGACGACCCGTCACGGGATCATGGCCCAGTATCGGCTGATTGATCTTCTGATTGAGACGGGTGAGTTCGATGCCGCTGAAGGTCAGCTTATGAGCATCACCGAAGTAGGATCCCGCGATGCACAGGCAGAGGCCTACTACCTGCTTGGGAAGATCGCGTTCGAGCAGGAGGACTACGTGCAGTCTCGCGACTACCTGCGCGAGACGTTCAAGCGCGTGGATGGTCATGCTGAAGGCCGGTTGCTGGAGGGTGAGCTGAAACTCAAGCTTCCGCGTGGTCTGGCTACCACCGAGGTATTGCTGGGTAGACTTGATCTGCAGACGGTGGTCGTGCCCGGCCGCGAGTTGACGCTTAAACTGCGTGACACGAACCTGTCCATTGCACAGGGCGGCCAGTCAATCCCGGTGCAGGTATCGACGTCGGTAGGTGGCGATCGCGAGCTTGTACGGCTGGTGGTGAGCCCGGACGACAAGACCTTGTTCCAGGGCTCGATAGCCACGATGCTTGCGACGCCGAAGCACGGCAACATGCGCCTGGATATTCACGGCGGCGACCAGGTGAGCTATATCATTGATCCGGCGTACCAGAAGGCGAATGATATCAGTTACCCGGCGAAGATCCTTGAAGTGAAGAGCAATGCGAGGCTGGTCGCCAGTTCCGGCGAGTTCCTTACGCCTGAGGAGGAAGAACAGCGCAGAATGGAGCGGGAGATGCGCAGTCGGGAAGGCGGCAGCGAGAGCGTCCGTATGAGGCAGCAGCGTGGGACCGTGGTGCGGCCGGGAAGTTCCATTTACGTGCAACTCACGGATTTCGATCGCGATATGGGCGAGCAGAAAGACACGGTGACCGTTGATGCACGGACATCATCGGGTGACTTGGTTTCAGGCTTCACGCTGACCGAAACCGAGATCCATTCCGGCGTCTTCGAGGGCGAGTTAGCAACGGGTATTCCTTTCCCGCTGGTTACGGCATCAGATCTTGAAGAAGGGGCGGATCCGAACGCCATCATCAACTCGACCAAAAAGGGCAGTTGGGTGAGCCTGCCTGACGGCGTCAAACCCAAGTGGGTTGACGTTGACAGCATGAGCTCGCACGACGTGAAGAGCATTATCATAAAGACGCCGGATGTGAGTCGCATCAAGAGCATGCGTATCGTCGGCGTGCTCGACGCGAATCCGATTAACCTGGGGCAGTATCGGATAGATGGTCAAGAGACACCACTAGGCGGGGTGGCGCAGTTGATCAACAAGCAGTATGTGGGCCAGGAGATGGTGGAATTGCGTGAAGCTTTGGGGAAAGGCGGCAAGCTCAGCGAGGCCAGCAGTATGATCCATCGCAGAGCCGATACGGACCACAAAGGACGTGACGGGTGGGTTAACACTAGCCTGTCCGGAACCTTCTGGCTGGACGAGGACTCCAGGATGACGTTCAAGTTCATGCAGCCTGCCTCACCGAACGGTTGGCAATCGGCCTGGCTGTTCATTGATGGACGCATGGTTCTGGGTCACCGCGGTATGTCGCAGGCCCAACTGGCGGCAACCAAAGCCGTGACGCTATCGGCCGGCGCTCACACCATGGAAGTGATCATGGTGGATCACTGGCAGGATTCCAGCGTTATTGTGGGTCTCGGGCAGGATGACGGCACATTTATGCCGATGCCGGCCTCCCTGTTCTCGGTGACTGAGAACACGGCACTGGCTGACGCGCTGCGGTCGCGCGGCAAGGTTGCCAAGACCCCTGATGGCTTCAGCGTTACGCTTACCGAGCCAGAGCGAATTCGCAGTCTTCGCTTCATTTTCGATGATTTTACGGGCGATGGCCTTTCTGTCAGCGCGATTTCAATGACCGCAAGTGACGGTAAGGCTATTTTGCCGACGACGCATGATTTCTCGACCGGCCTGGAGAATGACC
>JAPKCZ010000629.1 GCA_028822745.1 Kiritimatiellia bacterium
TGTCCCACGAGGATGTCAGGAAGTCGCGATGCAGACTTGTAATCACAATGACGAATCGCTCCAACCACATGCCGACGTTGACAAACATGGCAACGATGAAAAGTAGAATCGGAGTTGTGCGTACTTTCTTGAGCCAGAGGAACTGCACCGATACGAAATTGCATAGCAGCAACATCGCGTAAATATAGCCGTAAGGACCCGTGGTACGGTTCTTCATCATGAAGCGCTCATAATCGGCAGCGCTGTACCACGCCGTGAACGCTTCCATGACGTAGCCGTAAACGACAATCAAGCCCGTCGCCAGCATGACCTTGGCGCAGTTTTCGAGGTGCTTCTCGGTGATCATGTCTTCCATCTTGTAGAGCTTGCGCAGCGGGATCGCCAAGGTCAGCACCATAGCAAAGCCCGCGAAAACGGCGCCGGCCACAAAATAGGGAGGAAAGATCGTGGCGTGCCAGCCAGGCAAAATACTGACGGAGAAGTCGAAACTAACGATGGTGTGCACGGAAAGCACCAGCGGCGTTGCCAAAGCGGCGAGTAGGAGGTAAGCACGCTCGTAGCGCTGCCAGTGGCGTGCGGATCCGCGCCAGCCTAAGGCGAAGATGCCGTATATATAGCGAACGCCACTATGTTTCGTACGATCGCGCAGGGTCGCGAGGTCAGGAATCAGGCCCACATACCAGAAGAGCAAAGATGTCAGGGCATAGGTTGTGACGGCAAAAACGTCCCAGACCAGCGGGCTACGGAATTGTGGCCAGAGACCCATGGTGTTCGGATAGGGCATCAACCAGTAAAACACCCAGATACGTCCAAGATGCAAAAGCGGGAACATGGCGGCACACGCCACAGCAAAGAGGGTCATGGCCTCTGCGAATCGATTGATCGACGTGCGCCAGGGCTGATTCAGGAGTAGCAGAATGGCTGAAATCAAGGTCCCGGCATGGCCGATGCCGATCCACCAAACAAAGTTGATGATCGCGAAGCCCCACGCGACAGGCACGTTCAAGCCCCAAACGCCGACGCCACGGACAAGCAGAACCATCGCCGAAAAGAGGAACATCATCAGCAAGAGAAAGCCAACGCCGAGCCCGAGGTACCATTG
This sequence comes from Kiritimatiellia bacterium, assembly GCA_028822745.1. GTDB lineage: Bacteria > Verrucomicrobiota > Kiritimatiellia > UBA8416 > JAIOPI01 > JAPKCZ01. Next base: position 1,103 of record JAPKCZ010000629.1, read on the forward strand.
TTTAGGCGGCGACTTGGTGAGCACAACGTCGGAAATTTTCGCGCCTACAGATTCGTAGTCGTAATTCCCACGCAGCAGCATGTTCTCGTCTTGATTATCCTGTGGTGCCTGATCAGCCATGGTGATGGTCATGTTCCTGGTCGCCAGCGGGCGCGGCGCCGGCCAAAGCCGGGTTCGTGTTTTTGATCTTGGCGAGATAGGTGGTGCGCGGACGTACGCCGAGCTCACCTAACAGCGAGTAATTGGTTTCACGGGCCTTCAACAGTGTGACCTTGCTCTTGGGATCATTCAAATCGCCAAAGGTAATCGCTCCTGTCGGGCAAGCCTGCTGACACGCCGTGCGAATTTCACCGTCGCGAATTTTGCGCCCTGCATTTTTGGCCGTGATGCGAGCGGCATTGATGCGCTGCACACAATAGGTGCACTTTTCCATGACACCGCGCATGCGCACGGTGACATTGGGGTTGCGCATCAGCTTCTTGCTTTCGGAAATGTCGTCGTTGTAATGATAAAAATTGAATCGACGCACTTTGTAAGGACAGTTGTTGGAACAGTAGCGTGTTCCGACACAACGGTTGTACACCATATCATTAAGACCTTCGTCGCTGTGCACGGTGGCACCGACGGGACAGACGACTTCACAGGGCGCCTGTTCACAATGTGTGCAGGCCACGGGCTGATGATGGACGTCGGGGTTTTCTTGGTCGCCTTCGTAATAACGGTCGATGCGGATCCAATGCATTTCGCGGCCGCGGGACACCTGATCTTTGCCGACGACGGTGATGTTATTCTCCGCTTGGCAGGCCGTTGTGCAGGCATTGCAACCCAGGCAACTGTTGAGATCGATGACCATGCCCCATTTGTAGCCGTCATACTTGAAATGCTTGTAGAGCGAGGTATCACCGCTACCCGGCATGTGGTGATCCATCTCTTGAACGAACTTGGGGTTCTTTTTAAACAGGTCAAGGC
>JAPKCZ010000046.1 GCA_028822745.1 Kiritimatiellia bacterium
TGTTTAGTAGAAAACAGGTCAAAAAGCAGGGCCTCTCTGAATACTTCCTATTCACAATCGATGGACGCGAAGACATCAAAAACGGTGAACCCAAGCGCCTCGTCGCCCTGAACGCTGAAGGCGTCCCACTCAAAGCCATTTACAAGTTGAGTGACCGAGTCAATGGGACCCAGTTTACAAAATACCTTAGCTTTAAGAATCAAAAGCTTCTGAATGACAACGGCGACCCAAAGGATATCCCGGACATGGAGAACTTAGGTCTCTCGCCGCTTCCAGACGGCATGGTGCGCCTGTATTCAGAATACGACAATCGCGACCTCGCCTACGTGGGTGCCACATCCACCAAATACGTAGCCATCGGAGACCGGGTTGAAGTCCGCGTCGGCGCGGATAGCGATATCACGATGATTCGGCGCATTAAAGACCAGCGCATCGAAAACGTTATCGCCCGGCAATACACGCGCCGCATCGACAACACATGGGTGCTGGACTATGACTTGATCGATTACGACGAAACCTTCGTTTTCGAGGAAGACATTGTGTCTGGGAAGGCCGTCGACATCGAGGTCGAGGTTGAGCGCCGCTTCAATGCCAACGTCGTGCTGTGGTCGGAAGCGTACCCCCCTGAAGACTGGACCACGGACAAGGCTGGCGCCTATGTCGATCTGCACACGGTCGAGAGCCGTGTCGAAAAAGTCGACCAAAACCATGTGACATACTTCGTCGATATGACCCCGGGGCAGAAACGCGTAATACGCTACGAAGTCACCTACAAACACCGCAAGTCCGGACCTGAATTAAACACACAGAAACGCCGCAAGCCATTGCGCTAACGACAAGGAGATCAGAATGAAACGAGGATCACTTATACCACTGGCCCTGGGCCTGCTGGCGATTGTGGCGAATAGCGCCTTGGCCACGGTAGACCTAGTCACGCTGCCCACGCGCGAAAGCACCCAGTTAACGATCTATAACTCAGCCGATATCACCATGGTGCGTGAACATCGTCTATTGACGGTCAAAAAAGGCGTTAACCGAATCCAGTTTTCCTGGGCCAACACATTAATTGACCCCACCAGCATCGATTTCCGTGTGTTGGATCACGTCGACAAAGTGGATCTATTGGACACCACGTTCCCCGCCGGACGTAACGATGCTCTGCAATGGAATATCCACAGCGCACTATCAGGCAAAGTGCCCGTTGAAATTCGCTACTTCACCAGCGGTATCACATGGAAGGCCGACTATGTTGGCATGGCCAACGCTGACGAAACCGAAATGGGCATCAACGGCTACGTGCGTGTCTACAACAACTCGGGCGAGACGTACGACAATGCTGAAGTCCGCCTCGTCGTCGGCACGATCAACCTTGTAGAACGCATCGCTGATCTCGCGACTCGCCCCCCGACGAGCAAACTGGATTACCCCGGAGAGTCCACACTTTTACGGGCAGAAATTCGACACAGCTTCAAATCGGCCGTCAGCAAGAGTGTCGCCATGCCCGCCGCGACTGCTGCTCCAAAACCGATCGTCGTCAAACAGGGTCTGTCTGAATACTTCCTCTTCACTATTGCTGGTCAGCAGGACATCAAGAACGCTGAGCCCAAACGCTTGATTGCCTTGAATGCTGAAGGTGTGCCTCTCAAGGCCATCTATAAACTGAGTGACCGCTCCGGCGCGCAGCAGTTCACGAAGTACTTTCGATTTAAGAATCAGAAGCTGCTGAACAAAGCGGGCAAGCCCAAGGACATTCCTGATATGGAAAACTTGGGCGTTTCACCATTGCCCGACGGCATGGTGCGCTTGTTCTCCGAATACAAGAACCGCGACCTCGCCTATGTAGGCGGCACGTCGACCAAATACGTCCCTATAGGGGATCGCGTGGAAGTCAGTGTTGGGCTGGATACGGACATCACCATCATCCGCCACCTCAAAGATCAGCGCATCAGCAACGTCATCTCACGCCAGTACAAACGGCGACTCGACAACAAATGGGTTCTGTATTACGACCTGATCGATTACGACGAGACCTTCGTCTACGAAGAAGAGATCGTTTCCGGTAAGGCGGTCGACATCAAGGTCGAAGTCGAACGACGCTTCGACGCCAACGTTGTGCTCTGGTCTGAAGGCGATCCCCCCAAAGACTGGACCACCGAGGCCGCCGGCGCCTACGTCGATCTACACGAAGTGGATAGTCGCATCGAAAAGGTCGACCAGAACCACGTGAAGTACTTTCTCGACATGGCGCCCGGCGAAAAGCGCGTCGTGCGCTACGAAGTCACCTACAAACGTCGCAAATCCGGCCCCGAACTCAACACAGAAGAACATCGCGAACCCTTGAGATAATCCCATGACGAATCAAAACAATGACACCCAAGGAGGAATAGACATGAAAAGGACGATAACAACCGCAGCACTATGTTTGCTTCTGGCCGGATTGGCCGAGCAGGCGCAGGCCAGAATAAAACTGACCACATTGCCCGAGCGCGAAACCGTACGCCTCGACATCAAAAACGGGCGTTTCACGCTGGTCGAAGAAGAACGCACCGTCAACTTGCAGGGCGGACGCAACCAGGTCGATTTTTCCTGGTCCAACATCAGTATCGATAAGGACTCTATCGTCTTTCGCGTCATCAAGACCGACGGCGAGGTCAACGTGTTGAACACGAATTACCCCAACAACGAAAACGCGTTGTATTGGACAGTAAGTGCCGCTCAGGCAGGACCGGCCGTGATCCGTATTTCGTATTTGATAGGGAATATGTCGGCCACGGCAAGCTACCAGGGCATCGTCGAAAACGACGAAAAATCCATGCTGCTTCAAACCTATATGACCGTACAAAACACGTCAGGGGAAGACTTCGGCAAATGCACGGTACAACCCGGCGTCGGAAAAACGCAGTTGCGCTACTTCAAAAACGGTGAACGCAAGCGAATGTTGGCCTCGAAGTTCATGTCCGTGCCCATTGAAAAGCGCTTTGTGTTCGATGCAACCGTCGATCAGAAACGCACACGCATGTATTACCGCGTGGTGAATGATGCAGATGGCGGCATGGGCGAATACCCCCTACCCCGAGGAAAAGTGCGCCTTTTCATCAAGGAGCCTAAATCGGACCCGAATGACGACACACGTAGCCAGGCCTTTTTGGGGGAAGACTGGTGCAAATACACCCCGCTGTTCGCCCCCATGGACCTCTACGTCGGCGTCGCCCAAGATGTCAAAGTTGAGCGTTTCACCATGCAACCAGAAGGCGGCCCTTTGAAGGCCTTCGATGAACTCACCTGCCCGCGTGTGTTGCTGGACGGTAGCCGCGGCGTCACCCATCCGCGATTCCGTGATCACCGCACGCGATTCCGCTATCGCATGGAAAACTTCAAGACGGCTAACGGAGAACCCATCACCGTTCCCATAACCATCAAAGAACATCTGGACGGAGAATGGATTGTTGAGAAGGTCGTCCTGAAGGAAGTGCTGGGCGAACGCAATGACGTTGAAGAGAAGGTGGTGCCACACAACGAAATGTTCCTCAAGAAGCGGATCGACACAAACAATGTGGAGTTTGACGTCACCTTGCCGCCGACGACGATCACGAAAAAGTACGACCTCTACTTGACGCTGCTTCGCAAAAACCATCGCCACAATGAGGAACCCCGCGTCATCAATCGATAGAACGCCGCTTGAACACACACGGACAACGGAAACAATCCATGAACGCCGCGTCAACAACACCTTCGTCATGGACTATGACCTCATCGACTACGATGAAACGATTGTATACGAAGAAGAAATTGTCTCAGGAAAATCGATCGACATTGAGCTGGAAGTCGAACGACGCTTTGATGCGAACGTCGTGCTCTGGTCCGAATCCAAATCACCCAAAGACTGGCACTCGGACGCCGCCGGTGCCTACGTCGCTCTGCACAACGCGCAACGCTACCTGCGCTCTCTGGTGCACCGCATGGGCGGCCCCTTGCCATTCGAAGGAAAATTCGTGGTGGCAACAAATCGCGATCTCGCGAAATTGATTAAGCGCGGCGAGTTGCGAGAAGACGTCTACTACCGCCTCTGTGCGGATCGCATCCAGACCGTTTCGCTGCCCGACATTCTCGGCACCCGCCCCGCAGAGATGCACTACCTCGTTCTATACATTGCCCGAAAAGTCGCCGGCGACTAGACCGCCGACGAACTCCTCTCGCGTTACGCCTCACGTGTTTATGCGCGCACAAAAAACCACGAAGAAACCGCACGCCTACTCGATCGAGATGCCCGCACCGTGAAAAAGATGATCCATCACACGTAACATCTATCTCAGATAATGAATCGTGTTGTTGATTTCAAAGGCAAACGTATGGCCGTCGGTAGTGCGAGGCTTTGCCTTGATCGACATGCAGCGCGTTGGGGCGATGTCGGGGATCGTCAAATGCAGCGTCTTGCCGTCTTTGCTCAACGTGGTCGCGGAGATGACGAGCTCCTGCTCGTCTTTGTGGCCTGAACCGTAGTTGGGACCACGGACGATGTGCCACGATTTGACCTCAATCGCATCCGGCGACACTGAATCGGCGTCGAGTGACACGGGAAAGTCGATTTCGAGCCCGCTTTTGACGGCGCGCAGCGCTGTCGGCACATGCACAGGCTGCCCCGTATAGCGGACGCGATGAAAGTTACCGGGGGCATGCTTGTTTCCAGCCCAGGCGAACATACCGGCGGCGTAGAGCTGACCGTTGGCTGGGTTGATTCGGCCGCGCATGACGCCTGTGTCAAATTCCGGAATCGGCAAGCGCACCTGCCCGCCCTGCATTTGCCCTTGTACCGTCTCATACAGGTTAAGAAAGATGTGACCCATCCCGTAAGAGAGCTCCAGCAGCTGGCCATTGAGTGGCCCCCACCTTTTGCTGTTGGCCCACATCAATTCGGCCGGTGATCGATTGAACCTATTGGTCAACCAGATCATGGGCTTTTCCATTGCAGAATCGTCTTTGGTTTTTACGTCGTGGTAACCCATATAGTTGCCATAGAACTTCTTGCCCGCTGTCACCCAGTTGATGCGATTCTTTGGTGTCCAATGCCCTTCCTGGTCGGTCACAAAGAAACTACCGTCCGGATTGATGCAGACGCCATTCGCGGCGCGAAATCCCGTGGCGAGAATTTCAGTCGACGATCCGTCTTTGCTGACTTTGAGCAAGGTGCCGTGATGCGGTACCAGAGCGGTCTTGGCGTGGCGTGCGGACTTGGCGTAGTAGAAGTTGCCCTGCTTGTCGGCCTGTAACCCCATGGCAAATTCATGGAAGTGCTCAGTCACCTGGTGATCGTTGTTGAAGCTCTCGTAGAAATCGGTTTCGCCGTCGCCGTTAAGATCGTTCAAGCGCACAATCTGATCGCGGCACCCGAGGTAGATGCGATCGTCGACGATCTTGACGCCCAGCGGCTGAAAGAGGCCGCTGGCAATACGCGTCCAAACCAGCTCACCTTCATCCTGATCCACGCCGTCAACCTTCCACACATCGCCCTGCCATGTGCTGACGATGGCCGTTTTGCCGTCCGGATAGAAATCGAACCCTGAGAGGCGCATCCAACTGTTGAACGGATTTTTGAACGGCACGGTTAGGGTGTCGACGACATAGGCCGCGTTGTCCTCACTCTTTTGGATCTTGGTCGTCACCGTCTGCACCCACTGGCGCGGACCGCCGCCAATGAACGCCGACAGCGCGTGTGCCGGCGCCGCTGATGCGGCGTGAGCGGCCAGCTCGGCCGGATCCAGCGATGCGATATAGAGCTTTATGCGTTGCAGACCGCGCATGGCAGGGATTTTGAGTACGGTCGACGCCCCAAGCGTGGCCAGTTTTGCGTTGCTGCCAGCGGCAAGTACCACATTGACGCTGGACGGCGCCACACGCATGACCAAATCTTTCTCAGCCCCGTCAATATTGAGCGTTCGCGTGGTAACGCGCTTCGCGTTAGCGATCTCGACACCGGCCATCTCCAAAACCTTGGCCTTTCCGACCGTATAGGATACGACCGTGTTGTTGCCGTGCTTGTAGAGCCCTTTGTAGTGCGCCCAGTCGCGAGGTAGCGGCCCAAACAGACGACCATCTCGGCCCTTGACGCGCGGGTCGTCCCAACTGCCCGTCTCCGGATGCGCCCATCCTGGACCCTGCGCGTTAGCGAAGAGTCGGTCTCCTTTCAGAGACGTGTGCGAGCCGTGCGAGCCGTCGAACGCAATGCCGCGCCAATCGACGAAATCGGCACCCGACCACACCGCGGCCATCTGCAAGGTATCGTGGTCAAAGATTGACCATGCGCTACCGTTTACGATACCGCCGAGGCCCTCATCAAGGCGCGTGATGATCCCCTTCTGCACGATATTTCCGGCATCCACCTGCAGCGTCCAATTCAGGCTCGCGCCATAGTTCATACGCGTATAAGCCTTACCCTCCTCTACGGGTGGCGGCACCATGGTGGGCACCCTTGCGGCGCGCGGCAGATTGACGAGGTACGCCGGGGTGATCTCAAAGTACTGGGTATCATTGCTGCCTCGTACCATGGCCTCGCGGATGTAGTGAATAACATCCAACTTCTGCTCGGGCGTCATCCAGGCCTGCGGGGCCATTTGCCCAAACCCGAGGCTGAGGGTCTTATACATGCCCATCGGATCGTTGCCGTTCTTAAACGCGCCCTCATGAAACTTCAGCGCGGTGGGCAGTGAGCCCTCCTTCACCGGCGTGCCATGACAGGTGACGCACAGACCGGCGTAGATCTTTGCGCCGCGATCGAGAGATGCTTCGCTCCAATTGCCGATGAGGCCCGCGGCAGCGACATCGGCCAACGGCCGAATCCACACGTTCGCGATACGCACCCCCGCAACCTGTGAGACAATGGCAATTGGGCCGCCCTCGCCCGGCAAACCAGCGTAGGCGATGGCGGTGACTGGCGTGGCGTCGCTCGCGTCGCCCTTTGCACTGGCGGTGGTGGCGACCCCCTTGAAGACCTTGTCTGTTTCAATGGCCTTTCCATTAAGCCAGACGGAGGCCATAGGCGCCTTGCCCTTAAGGTGCTCAAAAGTGATGTCGAGTGAATGCCAGCGTCCGGGTTTTGCACGAAGTGGAATTTCATGTGCGCCGTTGAGCAAAAGGTTTGCACGCTCAGCGCCATTGTCAGGCATGGCGAAATCGAGATGCAGCTCGTAGTTCGCGAAAGACTGCCGGGTCGCAATCAAACCTGGCGTTGAGAGCATGGCGCCATTTTTGACGGACCATGCGCCGTCCCACATCGCACTCGACGTGCCGTCAAAAAGAAAGGCCGCGCCAGAGGGTAATTGGACGTCCGGCGGCGAACCGACGGTTTCTGGGCCCGCATCAACATGCACCACGACATTGACCAGCAAGCAAAACAGAAAAAACTTAACCATGATATGCATCCCGAGACGTCTCCATTTCAGTTGAAAGGCCGAAAACACGTAGCGTACGAAGAGCAACGGAAGGATGTCGACAAAAACCCCATGTGAATGAGCGTTTTTCCTCCGTGCCTCCAGCGTAGCGGGTGGCAAACTTTTCCTTCATCTATGAAATGCTAGCCTGAATAATTCACCAACGTGATATGTATATCTATAACACACGATGAGCCAACACTTTTGGGGCAACCACGGATGGCACTGATGGGTCGCTTCACGACCCGCCAGCGAAGCTGGCAGAATCCGTGTTATCAGTGTGATCCGTGGTTGAATTCATTTTGCTTGGTCTTCTTCGCGGAAACGAGATGAATAGATCAAGCTAGTGTTATCCCTTTGGCATAAATCTGGCTTTTATTGATGCGGGTACGTATTGTCATGGCTTCAATTTTGATCAACACGAGGCAACGGCGCCATCTGCACTCGCAATGGACGCTGAAGACCTATTGTTTGGATACTGAATGTCTGATATGACACCCACCGAAGTTAAGCATGATACGCGCCAGAAGGCGTTTAGAGTCAATCTCGACAACAGTCGCTATGGCACCTTTGCCGAAATTGGGGCGGGCCAGGAAGTCGTACGCTGGTTTTTCACGGTTGGTGGTGCGGCGGGAACCATTGCCAAGAGCATTTCAGCCTACGACATGACGGTCAGCGATGCGATTTACGGCAAATGCGACCGCTACGTGTGTCGCGAACGCCTGCAGTCGATGCTGGACTACGAACAAAATTTGATCTCGGAGCGGCTGAAAACGGAGCGCGGCAACGAGACCGCCTTTTTTGCGTTTGCCGACACCGTTGTGGCGCAGAGCTATCAGGGCACGAAAGAATGCCACGGTTGGATGGGCGTTAAGTTCCAGGCGCATCCGCGCGATGACAGCAGTCAAATCATTATCCACGTCCGGATGCTGGACCGCGATAATGCGGCCCAGCAGGAAGCGCTTGGCATCGTCGGCGTAAACTTGTTGTACGGGGCCTTCTTTCATCATTACCAGCCTGAGAAGCTTTTAGAATCCCTACTGGATGGCCTCTCCACCGATCGTATCGAAATCGACATGATCGAGTTTTCGGGGATTGAGTTTCGGCATGTGGACAACCGCATCATGAGCCTCAAGTTGGTGCAGCTGGGCTTGTCCGGCGTCGCCATGCTGGGTCCTGATGGGTCGGTGCTGCAGCCCTCGGAGGCGCTGCGCAAGAAGCCGATTCTCGTAGAGCGCGGAAGTTTTCGCCCGGTCACCAAAGTCAACATGGACATTCTTGCGTCCGCCGCCGAGGTTGTGGGTGCGCTGCCGCAGAACGAGGACAAAGACGTTTTGCAGCTCATGGAAATCACCATGCACAACCTCCTGTCGTCCGGCAGCATCGACTTGAATGATTTCCTGGCACGCGCCGACCTCATTTCGGCCGTGGGTAAAACCGTGCTGATCTCGGACTACTTCGAGTACTACCGACTGGGCAACTATTTACGTCAGCACACCAACGAAGACATCGCGATGTGCATGGGTGCGGGCAGTTTGGAGCAACTCTTTGACGAGAAATATTACCTTCAGCTGGAAGGCGGCATTCTTGAATCACTGGGTCGGCTGTTCAAAAACAACGTACACCTATATATCTACCCCTACCGGGATCCCGACTCGAACGAGATCATTGATCACCTGAACACGCGTATCTCGCCCGACTTGAAGCATCTGCATAAATTTCTTGTCGAAAATGGATCCATCAACGCCATCCCCAATCATGACCCGGACATTCTGCATATTTTTTCCAGAGACGTCCTGCGTCGCATCAACGCCCATGATCCAAGTTGGGAAGATATGGTCCCGCCTGAAATTGCCGACGTGATCAAATCCCGCTGTTTCTTTGGGTTTTGTGAACGGCCAGCGGCGGACTGAGCGAAAAGACGGACCGAGGAGCGTGCCCTGCCCTGCTGCAGGCAAGCGCCGCTATGATGCCTGCAGGGACCCTTCGCTCGGTTCCGTGGCGGGTTGCACATGTCGCCGATACTGATAGTGCATGAACACCAGCAAGAAACTGGCTGCGGACATTTCGCCCAAATCCTCGACAATGTTATGCGCGAAGATATCGAGCACGATGCTCCCGACAATCAGCGGGCACAAGGCCAGGAACAACCGAATGGAGAAGCGACGTAAATCGGGCGGTGCCTTGAGCGTTTGCCAAGCGACATAGAGCAAGGTCGGACCTTCGATCAGGGCCAGCGAAACCATTTCAGCCAGATCTTTGGTGCGTACACCCTCGATCGCCGGGAACGGCCAGATCATTTCAATCCATCTCCCGACCT
>JAPKCZ010000630.1 GCA_028822745.1 Kiritimatiellia bacterium
GCTTCAGTCTTGGGTATTACCGTGAAAAAGCGTTGGTGCCCATTGCTGCGACGTACGACGTCAGCACGGAAGGCGCATTCTATTATTTAGGTGAAGCCGAGCAGGCTCATGTCAAATCTGTTCTAGAGACGCTCAGTGACATCGCCCCCGAAAGCGCGGCACCTGTCTGGATGGTCGATGGAAAAGCGCACAAGTTGGCACGTGCGGATTACGAGCAGCTTTCAAAGGAAGAATACGAGGCGCTCGTCAAAACGGCCGCAGACCTGAAGACGTCGGCCGCAGCCTTGGCGGTGCAGTTGGACGTCGCGGTTGAGTCCGGGAAATTCTACAAAAAGAGTGACCGAACCATCCTGAAAGTATCCAAGTCCAAGACGCCGGAACTTTACAAACTCAAAAAGATGGTTAGGAACCGCGACAAGGCCGACATGGCGGTTGCCGAGCTGGAAGTGTTCGGTGACACAGCCTATCGCAATACGTATTCAAAGGGCGTGGCAGAGTATGTGGTGGTTGAAGATGCCACCAACAGCCCTGCGCAGGGCACGCAATGGATCTGGAATCAAGGCGATGCTATCAATCCGCTCGTTTCAGCCCAGACCGCGGATCATGTCCGCGATACCATCGGCGGCGAGTACACGATCTTTACAGAGCCTCAGATCGCAGCGGCGTTGCATCGTCTCGGCGCTGATCACGTCTATGTTGCCAATGGAAAGCTGTTCACCAGCGATGACGGAGAAACGCTTATCGCGAGCGATCATGAGCGTGCTGCGCCGGTGTCATGGCCTGTTGGTCATGATGTGCGCCCTGCGGCACAATCGCTAGGTGCTAAGAGCTGCGCCGATTGCCACAGTCCAGATGCAACTTTCTTTACTGCATCCGTGGTTGCACAGGGGCCATTAAAGACAGATCAAGGCGACGTCCGCGACATGAGCAGCCACATGGAATTGGATGGTGATTACAATCGCATGTTCAGTATGGCTTTCTTGGCACGACCTCTTTTCAAGACCGTCATGACCGTGTTGACGATCGTCACCAGCTTGATCATTTTGCTCTACCTCTTGCTGGGCTTGAACCGCATAACGCAGACCGTTCAACTGCCCAGGGTTGAAGCGCTGTCGATGAAGCTGTTTTATGTCAGCGGCATTGTCCTGACCATCACCGGTTTCGCTGCCGTCTTCATGGGACGTGCTGTAGGCGGCTATTCATTGCTGCTGCACATGGCCTTCGGTGGTCTGTTTGCTGTCTGCCTGACGGTCTTGGCCGTGCTGCGCTCGCGCTTCAGCAAATTGGGCGACGGCACGGATCGATTTACATGCACGCAGAAAGTCTGTTTCTGGATCTTGGTGCTTTGCGGTGTGGTTCTCGTGTTGACCAGCCTGTTGGCGATGTTGCCACTGGCGGGCACGCACGGTCAGCACGAACTTCTGCGGACACATACGGCTGCCGGTGCTGTCACCGTGGCCGCTGTCGTCCTCTATATCATGAAGCGCAAATAGCGCGATCGGGTGACCTGCTCATGGCAGAGGAAAACCACAGGTTCTGTCACGACGCGATGAATTGCCCTTACGAGGTGATCATCGTGGGGCACACGCAAGACTATGCGCGCCAGGCGTCGAGCGCCCTTTTTGATGAACTCGATCAGATGGAGCAACGTCTCAGTCGCTTCATTGATCACAGTGACATTGGACGCATTCGGAGCCTGAATCCCGGCGAGAGCACCTGCGTCAGCCCTGATACGATGGATTGCCTTCTGGCGGCGCTGTGGGTGCACCGCGAAACCGCTGGCGCCTTCGATGTGTCGCTGGGTCAAGGACTCCAACATGTCATGCCGGATCCTGGGCGCATGACCGTAACGCTCAGCTCGTCGTACGATGGCCCTGTCTTTGATCTCGATGATGCGGACAAAGAGTGGGGCATGAAATTGGATTTAGGGGGCATCGGCAAAGGGCACGCGCTCGATCGCATGATCGACATGCTCGGTGAATGGGGCATTGAAAACGCTCTCGTGTCCGCGGGAGGCAGCACCGTGCTTTCTGTGGGGCGCAATGGTGCCGAAGAATGGGCCATTGGCAT
>JAPKCZ010000631.1 GCA_028822745.1 Kiritimatiellia bacterium
TCCATGGCTGCTTGGAGGGCGCAGATAGGATCGATCTCAGTAACAAGCACGCGAGCCCCCTGCCCCTTGAGCGCCTGACAGCAACCTTTGCCAACATCGCCATAGCCAGCAACAACGGCCACTTTTCCGCCGATCATGACATCGGTAGCACGCACGATACCGTCGACCAAAGAGTGGCGACATCCATAAAGGTTATCAAACTTGGATTTCGTGACCGCGTCGTTGACGTTAAAAACAGGAAACAGCAACTCGCCGCGTTCGTGCATCTGAATCATACGATGAACACCGGTTGTGGTCTCTTCAGACACGCCGATGATTTGTTTCGAAATACGATGAAAACGCTTTGGGTCGCGTTTCAAAGACTTCCGCACCTGCTTGTACATAACAGCCTCTTCGGCACTGTCGGGTTTACGATCAAGTACGGAAGGATCTTCCTCTGCCTTATAGCCTAAATGAATGAGCATCGTGGCGTCGCCACCGTCGTCAACGATGACATTCGGGCCTTGGCCGTTGCCCCAGTCGAGAATGCGATCCGTGTATTCCCAGTACTCCTCAAGCGTTTCGCCTTTTACAGCAAAGACAGGGGTTTTCGTGGCGGCAATAGCAGCAGCGGCATGATCCTGCGTCGAATAGATGTTGCAACTGGCCCAACGAATGCGGGCACCCAGAACTTTCAGCGTTTCAATGAGAACCGCGGTCTGCACGGTCATGTGCAATGACCCCGTGATGCGTGCGCCCTTTAGCGGTTTGGATGCGGCATATTCTTCACGAATGGCCATCAAACCAGGCATTTCCTCTTCAGCCAGCTGAATTTCTTTACGGCCAAATGCGGCCAGTCCCATGTCAGCAACAACATAGTCTTTAAAGACTTTGCTTTTGGATTTCTTTGTCGTGGGCGTCTTCTTTGTCGTCTTGCTCATATCTTAACTAGTCCTGGGGGGGGTTGGTTTTAAAAACGAGGTTGATACAACTGAACACGTTTCAGATAGAAGCGTTCAAGGCCTCAGCTTTATCGGTACGTTCCCATGTAAATCCATCCAATTTACGCGTCCGTCCAAAATGTCCGTAAGCGGATGTTTCTTCATACACGGGTCTTAGTAGATCGAGCTGAGACACGATTTCGGCCGGTTTAAGGCCAAACACCTTTTTCACCGCACGTTCGATCTTTTCATCCGATACAGTGCCGGTGCCAAATGTCTCAACACGCACAGAAACAGGATCAGCGTAACCGATCGCGTAAGCCAGTTGGATCTCGCAACGTTTAGCCAATTTAGCAGCAACGATGTTTTTGGCAACATAGCGCGCCATATAAGCCGCACTACGGTCAACCTTAGATGGATCCTTGCCTGAGAATGCGCCACCACCATGACGTCCCATGCCGCCGTACGTATCCACAATGATCTTACGTCCCGTCAAACCACAATCACCTTGTGGTCCACCGACGACGAATCGACCTGTGGGATTAACCAGATAGCGTGTACGTGTCGTCAGATACTTTTTAGGAATCTGCTTCTGAATGACTTCAGAAACAACCGCTTCCATCAGGTCAGCATGCTTAACGTCTGCATCGTGTTGGGTGGAAATCACGACGGTGTCAATGCGGACAGGCCTATCGTCTTCATAGACAACGGAGACTTGCGACTTGCCGTCCGGCTTCAAGAAAGGCAATTTCCCCGACTTGCGTGCCCGGGTCAACGCGTGTGTCAAACGATGCGCGTACACAATGGGCATTGGCATCAATTCACGTGTTTCGTCACACGCGTAACCAAACATCATGCCCTGATCACCAGCGCCCTGTTCTTTGAACAAGCCTTTACCAGCGGTTACACCTTGGGAAATATCAGGTGATTGACGGTCCAGTGCGATGAGTACGGCGCAATTATTATATGAAAAGCCGTCATCCCCATCCGTGTAACCAATCTTCTTGATCTTATTACGTACCAAATCGGTGTATGGAATCGTTGCCTTTGTTGTTATTTCACCCGCGAGCACGACCATTCCGGTGGAAACCATGGTTTCACATGCGATGCGTGAGCGCTTGTCTTTGGCAAGGAGCGCATCCACGATC
>JAPKCZ010000632.1 GCA_028822745.1 Kiritimatiellia bacterium
TCCGTTGGTGCGTCGCTACAGTGCCGCCGACGGGATAACGCGACGCTATCTCACGCGCTATTTCGATACACCGAATGGCGATCTTTACCTCAAGCGTGTTTGGTTGCGCACGCGGTGCGTCGATGGGAAATGGCTTCAAACGGTTAAGGCGCCGGGCCGTGTTGTGGCAGGCATACATCATCGCAAGGAATTTGAAGTTCCGATCGAAGGCGAAGGACCGGACCCAAAGGCCTTGCCCGACGACGAGACCGTCGCTTTTCTCGATGATGCCCGGCTGTGGGCGTCGTTGCACGCACTCATTGAGACCGAATTTGAACGAACCCGCTGGGATTTGCACCTTGAGGACGGTACCCACGTGGAACTTGTCGTCGATGTCGGTGAAGTCCGTGCCGCAGGCCGTCGCGGTGATTTGTGCGAAGTGGAGTTGGAGCTGAAGGCGGGTGAAGCGATCTCCCTGGTTCGCCTGGCGCGTGAACTGGCCGATGCGTTGCACGTACGGCTCGACGATATCAGTAAAGCGCGTCGCGGCTGGATGTTACTCAATGATCGCAAGCCGGAGCCTGTGCACGCGCATCGCGTTGAGCTGGATCCGTTGCTCTCTGTTCCCGCCTTGATGCAAAGCTGCCTATCGGCGGGGTTCCTTCAGGTGCATGGTAATATTGCATGCATCCTTTCGTCAGAAGATATTGAAGGCGTGCACCAGATGCGCGTTGGCATGCGGCGTTTTAGAGCGGCCATGCGTGCGTTTCGCAAAGGCGGGCTTGCGCGCCCCGCCTGCGCAACCGATGTGCGCTGGATTCTCAACACGTTGGGCCGTGCTCGCGATCTGGACGTCCTGTTGACCGTCGGTATCCCTGGGTTGATCACCAAGCGACAGGACGCACCCAGCGTGGAAGCGCTGCGGGATCGTGCTGAGGCAGAACGTGAGATCGCGTATGCCTCGTTGCGCACCGCGCTGCGCTCGCCGCGCTGTCAGAAGCTGATGCTGGATCTGCTGTTGTGGATACAAGAGGGCACGCTTGGTGTGCCCGATGAAGACCTTGTTGATTTTTCGCGACGTATTTTACGCCGTGGGCATCAACGCGTGTGCCGAGCCGGAGAGTCGATCGTGGAACTTTCCGATCACGCCTTGCATGATCTGCGTATTGACATCAAGCGACAGCGTTACTGTGCTGAGTTGCTGGCGTCGCTGTCCGAGAAATCACCGCGCGCGTATCTGAAGTCGCTGAAGCGCTTGCAGTCCGTCATGGGTGCGATCCAGGACGCCACGATGGCACCGGCGACGGTTGGTGCATTGGTCAGTGATGAAGACCCTCTGAATGATTTCGTGCAGAACTGGTCTGAGAATGTGTCACGCGAACTCCGGCCGACCTTGGTTCCGCTATGGCAGGCCTTTCGTCAAACCGAGCCCTTCTGGTTGGACTGAATGCGTGACGTGTCGCCGGTCGTTGCATCCGGCGGTACCCCTATGTTAGTTTTTTTTAATGAAGCGAAAAACAAAACAACGTGATGCGATCTGGAATGCGATTCTGCATGCCGCCCGGCCGCTAAGTCCGCAAGAGGTCCATGAGATTGCGTCGGCCGACATCGCCCAGTTGGGAATCGCAACGGTTTACCGCACTATTAGAGTCTTTTTAGAAAAGGGGCAGCTCGCTCAAGTGGATCTGCCTGGACAACCGCCCCGTTATGAAAAGTCGGGCCTAAAACACCACCATCATTTCCATTGTCGTCAATGCGACCGCGTCTATGAAATGGAAGGCTGCGCTGGCAATATTAGTGCTCTGGCGCCCGATGATTTCGTCGTGGAAGGCCATGCGTTGTCACTTTTTGGTCTGTGCGCCGCCTGTCAGGGTGCTGCTTGAGCTTAGACTTGATTCTTTCCACGTCGCTGCGCGCGCCAGCGCGTGGATCTCTCAGAGTATGGTGCGCTTATCGGCTAGGAATCCACCTGCTGGCGCGGGCAGCTACAGGAGGGAAGACCCCTTGACGCATGTTATGCGTCTTTCGGGCCGACCATGGTTTCGGGACGAACCCAGGCGTCGAACTCGTCTTCGGTGACGTA
>JAPKCZ010000633.1 GCA_028822745.1 Kiritimatiellia bacterium
ACGGCGGATTCGGCGTCGTGACCCTGCATCGCCCCTCCAACGTGGACACGCGCGAAACACTTGAGCCACTCGTGCGATTCTTCAAAGACGCAGCGTCGCCACGCCTCCCACTGATTTGGGCGGTGCACCCCCGCACCGAAGCGCGAATTCGCGAATTTGGACTCTGGGAGGCACTGCAGGCCTGCCGCAGCATCGCACTGGTCGCACCGGTCGGTTACCACGACATGCTGCGCCTCAACATCGGCGCCCGCCTGCTTTTGACCGATAGCGGAGGCCTTCAGGAGGAGTGTTGCGTTCTCGGCACGCCCTGTATCACACTGCGCGAAAACACCGAACGCCCAATCACGCTTGAGGCTCACGACGGCGTTTCGCGCCTTGTAGGCAATGACATTCAAGCCATTCGCACCGCATTTTCGGACTTTTTGGCTCTGGAAAAAGCACCGACCCGCCCAGAGCTATGGGATGGCCATACGGCCGAACGCATCGTCTCTGCCTTGATCAATGACGAAGCAAGCTAACCCGACCTGAGCGACTCTTTCGCTTTTGAATTGTATCGCGGCCCCGAAAACGCTACGTTTATTGCCTTTTACGCGTACAAAAGCGCATGACCCACGCGCGATGAATGACCAAGGAATCAAGAGCTCATGAGCAACAACGCTGCAACCAACGCCAAGCGCGCGGATGATGTCGTCCCCTCCTACAACGTATCCCATTTGAAACAGCTTGAAGCGGAGTCGATTCACATTATTCGTGAAGTCGCCGCCAGCTTCGAAAACCCCGTTATGCTCTATTCCGTGGGCAAAGACTCACAGGTGATGCTGCATCTGGCACGAAAAGCCTTCCACCCGGCCCCAATTCCTTTCCCGCTGATGCACGTCGACACGACGTTCAAATTTCGTGAAATGATCGAGTTTCGTGAACGCATGGTTAAGGAAATCGGGTTCAACCTGATTGTCTGGACCAATCAAGACGGCATCCGCGACAACGTCAACCCCTTCGACTTCGGGTCCAACAAATACACGCAGATCATGAAAACCGAAGGGCTGAAACAGGCGCTAAATCATCATGGATTTGATGCCGCCTTCGGTGGTGCACGCCGTGACGAAGAGAAATCCCGCGCCAAAGAACGTATTTTCAGCTTCCGTGACCGTTTTCACCAGTGGGACCCAAAGAACCAACGCCCGGAACTTTGGAACCTGTATAACGCCAAGATCAACAAAGGGGAATCCATCCGCGTGTTCCCGCTCTCCAACTGGACTGAATTAGATGGCTGGCTTTACATCCACATGGAACAGATTCCCGTCGTCCCGCTTTACTTCGCCAAAGAACGTCCGGTCGTCGAACGTAACGGCAACATCATTATGGTCGACGACGATCGCCTGCCGCTGCTGGACGGCGAAACGCCCGAGATGCGCAAAATACGCTTCCGCACGCTGGGCTGCTATCCCTTGACCGGCGCCATGGAGTCCGAGGCCGAGACGCTGCCTCAAGTCGTCCATGAAATGTTCCTCGCCACCACATCGGAACGTCAGGGGCGCGTCATCGATTACGACGAATCCGCATCGATGGAAGAAAAGAAAAAAGAAGGCTATTTCTAAATCCTAATTTCCTCCTTCGCGTCCTTTGCCTGCCTCGGCGCAGCAAGCGAAGCGCGAAGACGGGCGACCTTCTGTAAAATCTTAAAGACATAAGCCATGAGCACAGAAAAAGACACGAGCATGACAACAGAATCATACAAGATGACAGACTCCGGCGCCCATCTCGCCAGTTTCGACGAGTACCTTAAACAGCATGAGCAGAAAGACATGCTGCGCTTTCTGACGGCAGGCAGTGTCGACGACGGCAAGTCGACCCTGATCGGCCGCTTGCTTTATGACTCCAAAATGATCTACGAAGATCAGTTGGCTGCCGTCGTCAAAGACTCCGCCGTGCACGGCACCACCAATACGGACTTTGACCCTGCCCTACTCACCGACGGACTGAAAGCCGAGCGCGAGCAAGGCATCACGATCGACGTCGCTTATCGATATTTTTCGACCGATCGTCGCAAGTTCATCATCG
>JAPKCZ010000047.1 GCA_028822745.1 Kiritimatiellia bacterium
GATGGCGTTGACGAGCGCAACGGCCTTGCGCGCTTCGGCACCGCCGACGCTGCATTCCCGGCCACCGTTGATCGCGTTGACGACGTCTTCGAAGTTGCTTTTGTGGCCCGAAAAATCCATGGCATTCGGATCATTTGCGCCGAGACCAACGCCCTCAGCTGTGACCATGTGCTCAGAAAGAATAACAGCATCCTCAGGGCGCTCATCTTTGAATTCCCAAAGGCGGAATTTCTCGTCGACCAAAAAAGCGGATCCGTTTTCGCCACTGATATGCACTTCCGCCGGAAGACCGCCGCGAGACCAGCAGGCCGTCGAGCCCTGAATGACGCCACGGGCCCCACTTTCAAACTCAAGCATCGCCACAGCGGTATCCTCAACCTCAATGCGCTTGTGCGTGAGAGTTGTCATCGTGGCACTGAGCGCCTTCACCGGCCCGGCCACATAGAGAAGCTGATCGATCGCGTGAATGCTTTGATTCATGATAGCACCACCACCGTCGAGTGACCATGTGCCCCGCCACGCGTCGGAATCGTAGTACGCCTGCGTTCGGTACCATTTGACGTAAGCATCAGCCATGGCGATCTGGCCAAAGCGGCCATCGTCCGCCGCTTTTTTGAGTGCCACGAGACCGGGATTGAATCGACGATTGAGAATGCCCGCAATGGTGACGCCCGCTTTTTCGCCTGCCGCGAGTATTTGATCAATGCGCTCGGTCGTAATTTCGAGGGGCTTCTCACAGATGACGTGTTTGCCTGCGCGGGCTGCCGCAAGACACGGCTCCAAGTGGGCGCCGGACGGTGTCGCGATCGTGACAATATCCAGCTTGGGATCGGCCAGAAACGCGTCGAGGTCGCTACAGGCTTTACACCCGAACGCATCGGCCATGGCCTGCGCTTTGGTCGGGTCACGACTATAAACGGCGCGCAGTTGCGAGCCGTCCATCGCATCGATCGCCTTGGCATGAAACTGGGCAACCATTCCTGATCCAATGATACCGAAGTTCATGCTTTGCGTTCGTTCTTAAGAAATGAATAGGTTCCAACAATAAACAACAGCGCCAATAGAACGAGTCCGGCAACTGGTATCATGCCCTTCCAGTCATTAAGATGCGCTTTACCCGAAAGCACCCAGACGGATCCGAGGGTAGCAATTCCTGTTGCGACACCCATGAGCACATTCCAAATCACACGCGCCGTTCCTTTGGGGCGATGTTCGCCGAGAACTTTCTTGGAGTTCATCATGAGAAAGAACGTGAAGTAGGCAACCGGAATGAGCGACCCGCCGATGACCGATGTTGGAATGGCCAGCGCAGCCGCAGCGGAGCCCGTCCAGATGAAGGGACCAGCGAATCCGGCCAAACCGGATACGACGCAACCGATGTAGTGGCAGCGCTTGTCGCCCGGCTTCCCGAGCAACTCTTGAAAGGCCAGACCGTTCATGAGCATGAGCACAATGATCGTGGACAGCGCCATGGCGAGGACGCCGAAACCGAATATCGTCTGGGAGACGACTTTTCCGGCAAGGGGCTCAAGCGTGGTCGCGAGCTGGAAGTTGTCGCGCTTCACCAGCGTGAGCGCGAGCTCCATGTCGGCCGCGTTGGCCGGCCCCGGGTGAGCCTCTGCCAGCAAGGCGATCGTTTTGGCACCCGCCGCCGGATCCACGTCACCCGTTTTGCCATGAAATTGGGTCGCCGAAGCGATCACAACACAACTGGTAGCCAAGAAGAACGGAATAAGCAACCCGATGGAGAGATCGAACATTGAAAAACCGCGCTGCGCTTTTCCCCAGCGTTTCTTGAGCAAGGAATATGGAAGTAGCCAGGTCATGTTGATTCCAACGGCGGTTCCGAAGGCGGTAATGATGATGTCACGCTGGTCACTGACGATCTTGGCTGTCCACCAAACAGGCTGCGTCGATTGCGCAATCAGTGCCTCGTAGCCCACGGCGGGTGAGACCAGTAGTGACGGGTTCGGAACCAGACCGCCCAGGATTGCGCGCATGCTGATGTCGCCACTGGTCGACAGCGTGACGACGACGGCAACGAAAGAAAGCACGATCAGGCCAACCATGGTCTTGATGATGCGGTCGAACCATTTGGCGCCCTTGCCTTCCGATTCGTACAACACGTTGACCCCGAAACAGACAACAAGAAAGACAATGCAGATGAGTGCGGTCGAGGTGTTGCTATTGCCTACGGCAGGGAGCAGATTCTGTTGTATGGCGGCGCGGCCCAGATTGAACTGCGGCATGCACCAGACGATGTTGGCCATGACCGTGGCGATCAACCAGGCCCAACCCAGCGCGGGTGAGAGGTGCTTGTTGACCAATCCGAAGGGCGCTTTCTCGGTCGACAGCGTGACGTACGCGATGGCCGAAAGCATGATGATGCCGCAGATCATCGCCAGCGGCTGCAGCCAAAGCAGGCCAAAGCCAGCGATCACGCCCAGATATAAGGCGCCGGCAAGCGAGCCGCCGCCAAGCGTGATCGCGCCCTGCATCCAGCCGGGGCCGGAAAGGCGTGCGTAGATGCTGAGCTTTCTCCCTAGAGGAGCACCTTCGGCTTCAGCCAGTAAGGCCTTCTCCTGTTCACGATCGTTTGCGCTCATGCGTCGTTCCTTATTTTGAAATACGTTTTAAGGTTCTTAAGGCTTTCTCTAGCGATGGTTTCTGCGCCGGGCGCGTCGTCGAACACTTCGACCGAAACCCAGCGGTCATAGTCGGCGGCGGTCAGATCGCGGGGATCATCCTTCAGGGTGAACGGAGCGACCTCGATGCCGCTGTAGCCCGTCGCAGCGATGCTGGCGCAGGTGTCGGCAAAGCTCCAGCCCTGATAGGTTTCATTGCAGATGGCAAATTTCATCATATTTATTCTACAAACAGCCCATACTGCGCGGCGAGGACATCGGCTTCAGGCGTGTCACCCGTTGTGATTCGAAGACGATACTTAAGTTTCAACGTTTCACCATCCTTGATGTCTGTCTGGATAAAACAGCCGAAGCGTCCATAATCACGATAGGCAGAATAGACAGTTCCCTTTGGATTGTCAGGATGATTCATGTGCTGAACGGTATATTTATTCCCGTGCACCGCGTTGCTTTCCGCGACCCAGGGCAGATTCTTGTCCACTTTGGGATCGATTCCGTCCTTGTGAAAGGTATACGTCACCGCTTTGACCTCCTGATGTGGCCGGTACTGAAAGCCAGCATGTTCAGGATCTCCTTTGAGAACAACGCCCCCGTCGATGGCCGTGAGCTCAGTTTCGAAATCGAGCAGCAAATACGCGTCCTTGTCCGTATGGTGCACGGTCACGGTGCGGATCTCTTCGATGCACTTGACCCCGTCTTTCATGAGCCAATCGATCTGGGTGGACAGAACACTCTGTTTATCGTCCGCCTCTTTTTTTAAGATTTTGTTGTGCTTGATGGCTTCGCCACTCTTCAAGTGCCATAAATCACTTTGCTTGTTGTTGTGGCTAACTTTGTTCCAGCCAATAAATATACCGCGGTGATGCGTGAACTTGTGTCCAGCCCCCTTAGTGAGGGTGTTCGTGCCATCCGGGGCCATCACATGGTGGTACACTTTGTAGGTCTTATGCGCCGCATCTGGCGAAGACCGGTCAAAGGCAGACATATAGCGGACCAATGGTTTCCCGCCCTGCATGATGTCGAGATGCGTGCCTGCCGTACCGCTGAACGCCCCACCAGCCAACCCCTGAAGGGCCCCAGCCAGCACGATGCCTATGCTCAATGCGTTGCTGTTCATACTGCTTCTTGCTCCTGCCAATTTGATCGAATCACCCACGTGATGGGAAACATCCGAAACCGTTTGAAATGGATCCGTTTCTGCACCCTTTCACCAAAAAACATGTTACATACTCTAACCCGCAACAGAAGCAAGTACAGCTTTCTCGATTTTAGCGTTCAGGCTATCCCTCTAATTGCGAGACGCTGTCTTGCGTGGCTGATGAATAAGGCGGCTCCGTGTCTCAGTGCCTCAAGCGCAGCGGGTGGTAAACGTTCTCCTTCGCCTATGGAATAGGCTAGTGAAATACGTTCGCCCCCTCCCGTTGTTCATGATGTAGTATACGGATCTTGATCGCCCAACCTGACGCTATGCTCACACGAAAGGCTCTTTTATGATGACCCGATTGATCACTGCACTCCTACTCTGCATTTCGACATGCACGTATGCCGCCGACAAGCCCAACATGATCTTCATTCTGGCCGACGACATGGGCTATGGCGACGTCAGCCATGCCGGCGGAAAGATCAAAACGCCACATTGTGACCGCCTGGCCGCCGAAGGAATGCGGTTCACGGATGCGCACACAACTAGCTCGGTCTGTACCCCGACGCGTTACGGCATTCTGACCGGACGCTATAACTGGCGATCACGGCTTAAAAAAAGCGTGCTGTTCCCACCATCGAATCCGCTCATCGCGAAAGAGCGCGTCACCATGCCGCGTTTTCTACAGCAGCAAGGCTATCACACGGCCTGCGTCGGCAAATGGCACCTCGGTCTTGGTTGGACCATGCTCCCCAAAGGCGAGAAACGAGTAGCGCCGGACGGGAAATCCAAAGGCAAGTGCTGGAACATCGACTATGCAAAACCGATCACACATGGCCCAACGGACATTGGGTTCGATTATTTCTGGGGCATCGCTGCGTCATTGGACATGCCACCCTATGTCTACATTAAGAATGATATGTCGACCGCCATCCCGACCGTGACCAAGGCCTTCCATCGTCCGGGCCCCTCCGCGGACCATTTCGAAGCGGTCAATTGCCTCACTGATTTCGCGGCGCAGTCGCGCGCCTACATCAAGGAGCAGGCCGCCGATACATCAAAACCGTTCTTCCTGTACCTCCCACTCACCTCACCGCATACCCCGATCGTGCCCTCACCAAAATGGAAAGGTAAATCCGAGGTCGGAAAATACGGGGACTTTGTCATGGAAACCGATTGGGTTGTCGGCGAAGTTCTGGCCGAACTCGACGCACAGGGCATCACTGACAACACATTGCTTCTCTTCACGACGGACAACGGTTGCTCCCCCGCCGCAGGCATCAGCAACCTCCTCAAAAAAGGCCACAAACCCAACGCAGACTGGCGCGGACATAAAGCCGACATCTATGAAGGCGGCCATCGCGTTCCGTTTCTTGTGCGCTGGCCGGGCAAGATCAAAGCCGGCTCCAGCTGCGACACAACCGTCGTCGCCAGCGATTTCTATCGAACGGCCGCCGACATTCTTGACGTCGCCGAAAAAGTGCCAAACGATGCGGCTGAAGACAGCTTCTCCTTTCTGCCTGATCTTCTCGAGAAAGGAACCAGCACCCGCACGACGGCGATCCATCACAGCATCGACGGCCACTTCGCGATACGCCGGGACACGTGGAAGTTGATTCTCTCACCCGGCTCCGGCGGCTGGAGCAAGCCAAAAGGCCGCGACGCTTGGGACAGCAACCCTGACGGCATTCAGCTTTATGACCTTGCGTCCGATCCGGCCGAGCAAAACAACGTCCATAGCGATCACCCGGACGTGGTCGAAACCTTCGTCGCGTTGCTGCACACCGAAATCCGCAACGGACGCAGCACGCCAGGCACGCCCGTGGCCAACGAAGGCGATTGCCCTTTCCCGGACCAGATTCTTAAAAAATTCCCGCAGTTGAAAAACCAGACCCCGGAGTAATGCGCGCCGCACCTCCGCGGGGAGTCTTCTCGGCATCGATGTCACGGCTTACTAGGAATCCAATAATGAAGAGCCGTATTGCCATTCTGCCGCTCGTCGCCTTGCTTACCCTCTCTTGTGGTCAGTGCCTGACTTTCAAGACTAGCCCGATTTCGTTCCATTATGATACAAGGGTTAGATGAATAATAAACGGCAACCCTACCGTGTCCTGCTCGCCCTGACCTGCCTCATTTATCTTGTAGGCCCGCTTATGGCGGCGCCTCCGACCTTTAAAAAGATACGCATCGGCGAACACCGTAGCGAAGCTTGTGGCGTTGCCGATTTTAACAACGACGGCAAACTCGATATCGTCGCAGGCGAATACTGGTACGAAGCGCCGTCATGGACGCCACACCAGTTCCGCAATTTTGAACGCCAGGTGGGCGACGATGGCAAAGGGTACCGTGACGATTTCATGAACGCCCCCATCGATGTCAACGGCGACGGCCGCATGGACGTGGTCACCTGCTGCTGGTTCGCCAAGCAGCTGCGCGTATACCACAACACCGGCGGAACCGATGCATGGCCCATGACAGCTGCCGGAACGCAGAACGGGAATCACGAAACCGGGCATCTATGTGATGTCGACGGCGACGGCAAGGCCAACGAGATCCTGCCCGACACCAAGCAGACCTCCTGGTTTGAGTCCGCCATGGTCGACGGGAAACAGCAGCTTGTAGAACACAAAGTGTCGGACAAGGCCATGCCCTTTGGTGGCGGTGTGGGTGACATTAACGGCGATGGACGTCCAGACATTGTGCGACCGAAGGCGTGGTTCGAGGCCCCGGCCGATCCACGCAACGGGACATGGACCGAGCACCCACTTTCGCTAGGCGGCAAGGACGGAAAGCCGGGGCACACCGCACAGCTTTTGGTGTACGACATCAACAAGGATGGCCGCAATGACATCGTGGCCAGCGCCGCACACCATCACGGCATCTTCTGGTACGAACAGCAAGCGGACAACACGTGGACGCAACACACGATCGACGACAGCTGGAGTCAGGCCCACAGCCTTTCGCTGAACGACATCGATCAGGACGGCGACTTGGACCTCGTCGCCGGGAAACGATTCATGGCGCACAATGGCAATGACCCCGACGCCCATGGCGCACTGGGTGTCTATTGGTATGAGCTCGAACGCAGCGCAACGCCCGTCTGGCACAAGCACGTCATTTCCTATGACGAAGGTATTGGATCCGGCGTCAACCTATGCGTGGTCGACCTGGACAATGACACCGACCTGGACATCGTCGTCACCGGCAAATGGGGCGGCCCGGTCTGGTTCGAGAACCAGGCCGTTGCGAAACCAGCCAAATGATTCGCGCAGAATGACGAATCGCCTGCTGGGGCCTCCTATTGATGCTCAGAAAACCCTTGCCCGCATGCCCCCACCCCACCCATTATGCCTAGCTTCGACACGCCTCAGGCGACACATGCCGAGAGGTCCATCGAACAGGATATCTGCCCATGCACGTCCAGTTTATATTTACACGGGTTATCGGCACGCTGTGTTTACTCGCGACGCTCACCTACGCTGACCCAAACAACGGCAACAAAGACAATTGGCGTAAAGCCAACATACCACCCTCCCCCTCCCTTTCCGTACAGGAAGCCTTAGACACATTTAGACTGGCGCCCGGCTTTGCCATTGAAGCGGTCGCGTCCGAACCGGCACTCGACAACCCAGTCGCCATGGCATGGGATGGAAATGGCCGCATGTGGGTGGTGCAGATGTCGGCCTTCATGGCCACCGTGACAGGCAAAGGCGAGGACGCCAGAACGGGTAAAATCACCGTCTTTGAAGACACCAACAACGACGGCAAGATGGACCGCCACGTCAATTTCCTGACCGGCCTCTTGCGGCCCCGGGCCATCGCCATGGTCAAAGGTGGTGTCCTCGTTTCCGAACCCCCAACGTTGTGGTATTGTAAGGATACGGATGGTGACCTGGTTTGCGACGAGAAGGTCAACGTCGGCAAATACGCTACGGCGGGTCCGCCGGAACATACAGAAAACGGCCTTGTCTATGCGCTCGACAATTGGATGTATAGCGCCAAGTCAAGAAGGCGTCACAGGTTCATTGATGGAAAATTAATTTTCGAAGCCACCCTTTTTCGCGGGCAATGGGGAATCGCTCAGGGAAACTATGGGCGCCTGTATTATACGCTCAACTCCATCCTTCGGCATCATGACTGGAACACGTACGGCAAAAAGGAAAACGCATCGACGTCACGCGAGAAGGGCGCTCACGGGCTCAACACCATACGAATGAATTATGGTGTCAATCGCGGCTACCTTCTCATAAAAGACGATAGCGACGGCAGACTGAAAGGCCCCACGTCCGTGTCCGGACCGGCAATCTATCGCGACGACTTCTACGGCGAACACTTTCAAAATGGATACTTTTCACCTGATCCGGCAGGGAATGTGGTCACCTATTTTGAGATGTCCGAAAAAAAAGGGAAACTCAACTTTCACCACAAAACCTACGATGACGCAACATGGGGTAAGCGCGAATTTTTGGCATCGACCGACGAGCGCTTCCGCCCCGTGAACCTCTATACAGGACCGGACCGCTGCCTCTACGTTGTCGACCTCTATCATGGGATTCTGCAGCACAAGGCGTACCTTACTATGGATTACCTAGCCAAGCAGATCACACACCGTAAGCTCGACAAAGAAAACCTAAAAGGGCGTATTTATCGCATCGTGCCGACCGACAAAACCGTGCCACGCGTGAAACCGAACATGCTCAATGAATCGCCCGCACAATGGGTAGAGCATTTGGAAAACCCCAATGGCTGGTGGCGCGACACGGCCCAACGCCTGCTCGTTCAGCAACAGGACAAATCCGTTGTGCCAGCACTGGAAGAACTTGTCAGCAGCAGCGAACGCCATCTGGCCAAAATTCATGCCATGTGGACGCTACAGGGACTCGACGCGCTGGACAGAAAGCTGACGACAGCCGCGCAGGAAGACCCACACCCTAAGGTGGCGTTAACCGCGCGTTTACTGACAAAGGGCCTGCCCAAGATCAAAGCGAGCACGCTTGAAACGAACGAATCCGCACTAAGTGAGGCGGACCGAGCCATCTATCGTCGCGGCAACGCTGTGTATGAAGCCGGCTGTGTGGCCTGCCATCAACCGAACGGCAAGGGCCTAGAGAGGCTTGCGCCTCAATTGGCCGGGTCTGACTGGATGAAAAAGAATGACGGCATCCTGATCCGAGTCATTTTGAATGGCCTGAAAGGGCCCATCATTGTGAAGGGCAAGGACGTGGACAGCAGTTTCCAAGTGATGCCGGGACACGCGCACTTACTCGACGACGACAACATTTCCGAGGTGCTCAGTTACATTCGAAACACCTGGGGCAACAAGGGCAACATGGTCACACGCGAAAGTGTTGCTACGGTGCGAAAGGTCGTAGCAAATCGCAGCGACCTCTGGACAGAAAGCGAACTGAATAAACTTCAACAATGATGAAAATAGTATCCACCCTATGCCTGCCGCTCGTCGCTGTGCTGTCGATCGTGTCGGCTGTTGCGGCCGACCGACCCAACATCCTCTACATCAATATTGATGATCTGGGAATCATGGATGTGGGCTATAACAATCCCAAATTCAACACACCGCATATCGACCAACTCGTCAAAGACGGGATGGTGTTCAGCAATGCCTATGCGCCGGCGGCCAATTGTGCCCCCAGTCGGGCCTGCGTGCATAGCGGACAGTGGGGGGCTCGTCATGGCGTCTATACAGTAGGGGACTCAGAGCGTGGGCGTGCCGCGACACGGACGTTGGTTCCGATCAAGAACGGCTCATTCCCACAGCGTGGTATCACGACCATGGCGATGGCGCTTAAGGCGCAAGGATACACCACGATTCATCTTGGGAAATATCACATGGGGCAGGACCCGCTGACCTTGGGGTTTGATGTGAACA
>JAPKCZ010000634.1 GCA_028822745.1 Kiritimatiellia bacterium
CGGTGTAACCACACCTAAAACAATGCAGCACATCGTCAGGATCATGGCGCCAACCGGCACGATGCCTAATTCAATATTACGTCCGGACAACTTGCCCGCCAGCAGAGCGCCTAGACCGATGCCGATCGCGGCTAGCGGAAACAAATAACCGCTCTGTTCAATCGTTAGGCCGAGATGCTCGGGGCCAAAAAGAAAAACATTCTGCTGAATGAATGCACCAAGAAAAAGAAAATAGGCAGACGCCCAGACGGCCATAGACAGATGACGATCCGGCTGAATCGACTTCATCGTCTTCACGATCTCGAGCAGAAAGAACGGTGAGAAGCGCTTTTTTGACCCGGCAGCGGCTGTCTGGCCAATGCGTAGCGACGCAAGCAAACCCGCAACCGAAATGCCGACACAAATCATCGCGGGCCGTGTGTAGTTCCCTGGGAAAACGATATCCACCAGTAACGAAGGCAGAAACGTACCGATGATAATGGCCAGATACGAAGCACCGACAAGATAGCTGTTGGCTTTCGATAAATTCGCTTCACCAACCAGTTCTGGAACGATCCCGTACTTAGAGGGGCCAAACAGGGCGCTCTGCGTGCACATCAGGAACAATGTCGCATACATAAACCAGGTGCTTTGCTGTGCAATTGCAACCGTTCCGAACAGCATGATGCAAACTTCCATCGCTTTGGTAAATACGATGATGTTGCGTTTGCTTGTTCGGTCCGCCAGCACGCCGGACGCGTGTGAAAACAAAAGAAAGGGAAGGACAAAGACTGCAGAAACAGTGGCGACGATTTGCGTGCGCGCTTCAGAGGTGTCGCCAATAACAGCAGTCAGCGCAAAAATCAGTAGCAACTTAAAGACGTTGTCGTTCAGCGCCCCAAGAAACTGGGTCGTATTAAGGGCGTAAAAAGATCGGGATTTTAGTGCCAGTTGCATATCAACGGTTCCCCTGTATGAAAGATGGCATACTAAGGCCCATCGCAGCATGCGTCAATTGGATCAGGTGCCAGCTTGCCATTTCCGGTTTGAGGTCCATTACGCTTGAAAGCTCTTGCCCGGCTGGTCTAAAGTTCTCATGTGAAATGGTTTACTTACATCTTTGGAATCGCCGTGTTGAGTGCGGCCGCTGCTGGCTGCTCGTCGTATGACCGATCTCTGACACGCCAAACACCCGTCGTGACATCACTGGTCACAACCGGGTACTGCAAGTGCAAATCGTGCTGTGGCTGGAAACGCAACTGGTACGGGCGCCCCGTCTTTGCTTATGGCACGCTAAAGGGAAAACCGAAAAAAGTGGGTGTCACAGCCACCGGTACGCGTGCTGGCAAAGGAACCATCGCTGCCGACCGCAGTATTTTTCCGTTCGGCACGGTTATGTACATCGAGGGTTACGGTTACGGCACGGTAGAAGACGTAGGAGGCGCCATCAAAGGGCAACACATTGATCTCTATTTCCACTCACACCAACAAGCCCGCGAGTGGGGGAAACAGAGCCAAGAAGTCCGCGTCTGGGTCCCCAATAGATAAATGCTCAGCTTTCCGTTGTCTGCCAGGGTGGGTTCTCAGGCAACAGCGCATCAAACTCGGCGTTGAGCTTCTGTTGATAGGCGGGATCAAACGAACCGTTCAGGAATCGCCCGTAGGTCTCGTCGTGGAAACGCTTCCATGAATCGTCTTCCTGTCCGGGCTTGATCGGATAAAACCAGGCACCGCTCGCCTCTGCGGCCACACGGTCGCCAGCGGCGTCGCCAATCATGATGACCCGAGACGGCGCATACTTTCCTTGAGTGGCCATGGCAAGGTGTTCTGATTTTGTCCCAATCTCCTGACCTGCGATAAATTGAACCTGATCAAGAATGTTGTTTGCGTCCCATTCACGCACGAGGGCGTCGAGCGGCGTTTGTGAAACCACCATGAGATGGCTTTTGTTTTGCATCAGTTCGAGACTTTTCGCCGCCCATGAAAATGGAGGGATGCGCTTGACCTTGTGCTCGATGAGCTCGTTTACAGCCAGACTCCATGCAAGAAGCTCACGTAGAAAGGGAG
>JAPKCZ010000048.1 GCA_028822745.1 Kiritimatiellia bacterium
TCCAGTATCGGTCTGGATGTAGGGTTCGCCGGGCACTTGGCAACAATGACGGCACTGGTTCTTCTCGCCATCATTTGTGTGGCCGTGACGCGCGCCAGTCGTTTTCTGATCAGTGCCGCGGTTCATAAGCTGCTGTTGAAAACCAGCTTCACGTGGGACGACACCCTCGTCAAACATCGCGTCTTTATTCGCTTGGCCAATTTTGCGCCCGTTCTCGTGGTATACCTTGCCGCGGCAATCGTATTCCCGCCTCCGAGCATGTTGTACGACATGCTTAGGGACGGGACATTGCTGGTGATGATCGTGCTCGCGATCATGCTGCTCTATGCGGCGATCAATGCGGTTCTTGATGTGTACGACGGGTTAAGCTTTTCAAGCGAAGTACCGCTCAAGGGCTTCGCCCAGGTCATCAAAATCATCATCTTCCTTGCCGCTGCCATCTTTGTTATCAGCCTGTTGACCGACAAGTCGCCCCTCGTCCTGCTCGGCGGCATCGGCGCGATGACGGCCGTTCTGATGTTGGTCTTCAAGGATGTCATTCTTGGATTTGTCGCCGGCATTCAGCTGATTGCCAATCGGATGATTGCACGCGGCGACTGGTTGGAAATGCCCTCACATGGCGCGGATGGCG
Source organism: Kiritimatiellia bacterium (assembly GCA_028822745.1). GTDB lineage: Bacteria > Verrucomicrobiota > Kiritimatiellia > UBA8416 > JAIOPI01 > JAPKCZ01. Next base: position 632 of record JAPKCZ010000048.1, read on the forward strand.
ATGTCATTGATGTGTCGCTGACCACCGTTAAGGTGCAGAACTGGGACAAAACGATCAGCACGATACCGACGTATTCCTTGATTTCGGAATCGTTTAAGAACTGGCGTGGTATGTCCGAGTCGGATGGGCGCCGCATTAAACGTTCTGTCCATATTGACATGAATACGATCCGCTTTTGCGATGAGGCAATGCTTGAGCGCTATCGTCGCATTCAACATATCACCGGCTATATCGAGTCGAAGCAGACGGAGGTCGACGCGTACAATCAGGCGTCGGGCATTGATGCGGCCAGTCTGGTTAATGGACGACGCCTGACCAACATCGGGACCTTTCGCGCCTATGTGGTTGCCTATCTGAAGAATCATCCGATGATCAGCGATACGATGACATTTATCGTGCGTCAACTTCAGCCTGGCGAGACGGGAGTGCCGATCGAGGTTTACGTTTTCAGTAAGGACAAGGTCTGGGCGAACTACGAGGCGATACAGTCGGACATTTTCGATCATATCCTCGCCAGCGTGCCGGCGTTTGATTTGCGGCTCTTTCAGCACCCGTCCGGGCACGACTTGCGTGCGCTGGGGCGTAATGCATCAAACGAGGATTCCCAATGATCACGGAGTTGGCGACGCTGGATATTATACCCGGAGAAGAAACGGCATTTGAGCAGACTTGGGTGGAGGTTGAGTGCCATATCGCGAGCGCGAAAGGGTATCTGTCCCACGAATTGTTGCGCGGCGTGGAATCACCATCGCGCTATGTCTTGATCATACGCTGGGAAACGGTGGCGGATCACATGCAGGGCTTTCGGGAGTCCGAGGCCTTCCAGAAGTTTCGCCCGCGTGTCGCGCCGTTTTATGCAGCCTCCCACATGGAGCACTTCGGCGAGCGTTGATCTGGGACGTCGCTACTCGGGGATGCGCGAGGAGTGATGGTGTTGGATGGGGCGCTCAGCGTTACAGTCAACGACGAACGTGAAACGTGAACTGACCGCAGGTGGTGTGTCTTCGGGTGCAAAGTGCCAGTCGTATTTTCCGCAAAGTAAAACGATGCCTGGAGCCAATGTCTGAATGACGACAGTGTCTTCACGTAGGGCGACATCAACATGCTTTCTCTCGCCGAGCATTTGAAAATACCAACGAATGTCATCCAGCCCGCGCAAGTGGCGACCTGAAAATGTAGGCAATAGCGTGGCGTCTTCGCTATACATAGCGAGTACGCGATCCGCGTCCCCTGCGTTGACGCTTTCCACCCACGCGTTCAAAATTTGTTCTGCGTTTACGTTCATGCGGTGCTGTCCTTTTCTTTATAAGCTCAGTTCGAAGTGACCGTGTTTAAGTTCGTGCCCGTTAACCCGAATGGCGATGCGGTGCCTGCCTGGATAGTAGGTGCGGGTTGATATTGGCCTGAACGAATGTTTCTTCTCAACTATTTTTTTATGCCCGGACGGTTCCGATTCGGAGATCTGAAACACCTTTTTCGATATTTTTCCGTTCTTTCGCATGAATCCGAGGTCGTACTCGATGCGACATTTTCCGAGTGCGCCTTGGCGTGCGTGTAAGGTGAATGAGAACGCGAGCGCGTCGCCCATGGCGACGCTTGGGGCGACGTTGAATTGGGTGATCTGAATGTGGTCTGGATTGGGGAAACCAAACAGGGCAAGCGCTTCAGGGTGACCTTGCTTGAGCAACGTGCGACAAGCGTGCTTGAGGAGGCGATCGGTGTCGCGCTGTTGGCCGATCCATTCACGGGTGACGGCGATGGTGGTGTCTGGGTGGTCTTTCGAAATGTCGTTCAGGTTGTTGGCAACGCTGCGGCGGACGTATTCGCTCGAATCCGTCATTAGCATTTTCAGGATTTGGAGTACAGGTGCGGGATCACGCTTAAAGGCAGGCAGCGCCATGGCCCAGGGGAGCCGTGGGCGACAGCCTTCGGAGGCCAGCCGGCGCAGGTGCAAGTTGTCCGACGCTGCCCATGCTGCCATTTGGCGCATCATACGGTCTTGGTGGGCGATGATGAATGGGCGTATGGCCAGTTCGGAACTCGACCGCTCAGTGAAATAGGCCATGGCGTCTATTGAGGCGTCGACGTCCGCCGCGCCGAACTGTTCGACGTAAGCGGGGAAAATCAGATGTTCGAGGCCGCTGAACTGATCGGCAACGGGCTTCAATATGCGAAGGGCCTTGCGGTAGTCCGACGGCAAAATGGTGTTCAAGCACGCCGCTAGGTGGTTCATGCGGTCCTTTAGTTCGCGCTGCGCCCACTGGTCATCTAGGACGGCCTTGCGGAATAGACTGCGGTCGAAGTCCGGATGGTGTTTGTGAACGCGCGTCGCGAGCGTCGTTACCATGGCTTTGTTGAAACATTCCTTGAGGGGGGTGGGCATGCGGACTCCTCGCCCTTACGTGGATAAGAGTTGAAGCATGACCATATAATGGCTGGCGGCGCCGGCGATCACGAAGATATGCCATATTTCGTGAAAGCCGAAGCGGCCCGGTATGGGGTTCGGCTTCTGTATGGTGAAGACCACCCCGCCTGCCGTATAAAACAGGCCCCCTGCGACAAGTAACCAGCCCGCGCAAGGGCCGGCGCGAAAGACGGTTGGTCCGAGCAAGATCGCCACCCAGCCCAGAATAAGGTAGAGGCCCATGCCGACCCAAGATGGAAAGCCTCGGACAAAGGCGCGCAAGGCGATGCCGATGAGAGACACGAGCCATACCGTCCCCAGAATGCTCCATCCCAGTGAGTCGCGCCCCAGTACGAGGCAGATGGGGCTGAAGGTTCCGGCGATTAACAGGTAGATGGCGACATAATCCAAGGTCTTCAGCAGGTTTTCAGTTCGCGTGGAGGCATTGACGCCGTGATGCAGCGTTGAGCAGAGAAAAAGCGTGCACAACCCAAAGCCGTAAAGTGCAAAACCGACGACATGCCAGCGGCTCGCTGTCATGGCGGCCTGGGCAATCAGGTAACCTGTGCCGACGATGGCAAAAATGAGGGCACCGAGGTGTGAGACGGTGTTGAAACGTTCGTCCGTCACGTGCGCGCTGTCGTCTTTGCTACGTGCCGGTCGCGGGCCGGTTGCGTGGCTGGGTGTACCTTCGGTTTGCATGCAGGCGTAGATATCACATGCAGCCAAATACGCAAGCCTTGCCGTTGTTGTCGGCCCGCAAAAGCGCAGTGTGCTTGCATGGCGGAGAGGAATCAGAAACGCTTGGGTCTCTTCCTGCTTGCAACCTTGATGATCGGACGCTAAACCGTTGTAGCGTTATTTTATACGCCTACCGTAGGCGCATGGCGCAACCATCCTTTAAGTGAGGGCGATTCATGGATAGTAATAGCGACACAATGGGCGCCACCAAGACCCGGGTGCTTGTATACACCAGTGATTATACGATCCACGGTGACCTTGCTCTCTTTGAGGGCGCACGCCTGACGGACTATATGAACATGGGTAACGAATTTATCGTTATCACCAACGCCCACGTAGCGACGCCTGAGGGCCGGACGCTTTTGCGCGCATCCTTTCTGAACCTTCGTTGTGACCAGATTGTGTTCATCCTCGAGGACGACGCGATCAAACCTGAATAGTCACGATCATCATGATACCGGAGACAATAGATGGCCGAAATCGATAAACTGATCCGCCTGTTGGTCGAAGCCGAGGGCAGCGACCTGCATCTCTCAACCGGTCGCAGTCCCATGATCCGCCAACACGGGGACATGACGCCGCTGGATTTGCCGCCGATGTCGAACGAGGCGCTTCTTGATATGTTAATGGAGATCACGCCGGAGGATTGTCGGGCCGATTTTCAAACCCAATTCGACACGGACTTCGCATACGATATCCCGGGCTATGTGCGTATGCGTGTGAACCTGTTTCAGGACTTAAAGGGGTGTGGCGCCGTCTTGCGTGTTATCCCGGCGACGGTCATCTCTGCGGAACAACTGGGCTTGGGTAAGGGGATTACGGATTTCTGTTATTTGTCCAAAGGTTTGGTTGTTGTGACCGGGCCTACCGGTAGCGGTAAAAGTACGACGCTTGCCGGGATGATCGATCTGATCAATCAGACCCGACCCGATCACATCATTACGATTGAGGATCCTGTTGAATTCGTGCATCAGGAGAAAAAGTGCCATATCACGCAGCGCGAAATCCGGCGTCATACCAAGAGTTTTGCGAGCGCGCTGCGCGCTGCGCTGCGGCAGGACCCCGATATCGTCATGGTCGGCGAAATGCGCGATTTGGAGACCATTGAAATCGCCATTGAAACCGCAGAAACGGGGCACCTTGTGTTTGGAACGCTTCACACCAGCACGGCCCCGAGCACGGTCGACCGCATTATTGACGCATTTCCCGCCGATCGGCAGAACCAGATCAGAACCATGCTTGCCAGCAGTCTGAAGGGCGTTGTTTCGCAGACCCTTTTGAAGCGCCTCAGTGGCGGGCGGGTTGCTGCGCATGAGGTGTTGATCGTGGATCGCGGCATTTCGGCACTCATTCGTGACGGCAAGACATTCCAGATTGCATCGGCGATGCAGGTGGGACGTGCGAAGGGCATGACCATGCTTAATGACACTCTGTTGGCGCTCGTCACGGCCGGACAAGTCGACCCGAATGAGGCCTATCTCAAGGCTGTCGACAAAGACGATTTGAAGTCAAAATTCGGAAACGCCGGGATCACCCTGGGCGAAGCCGGCGCGTAGCGTTGCGGATCATGAATGATGGGGTAAGGAGTTGCGCTAATGTCAGTGCTGAATGAGGTTTTTAAAAAGGCCGTCGAGGCGGAGGCGTCCGACATTCACCTCAAGTGTGGCAAGCCTCCAATTTTTCGAATACGTGGCACGTTGGTGATCACAGATCTGCCGACGGCGACGCTGGACGTGTTGGATGCCATCGTTGAAGATATGGTTCCCGCGTATCAGCGCGAGCAGTTCGCGACCTTGCATCGCGCGGACTTTTCGCATCACGAAGAGGGTGTTGGTCGGTTTCGCGCCAACGTGTTTCGATCGCAGGGCGTGCCGGCGCTGGTGTTTCGTCACGTCAAATCCGAAGTGCCTGACTTTGAGACGTTGCGTTTGCCTCCCGTTCTTGCGGACATGGCGCATCTTGAACGCGGCATTATTTTGCTGGCCGGCACGACCGGAAGTGGAAAGTCTTCCACGTTGGCTGCCATCATCGACCAAATCAACAAACTTTACGAAAAGCGCATCATCACAGTTGAAGATCCGATTGAATATATCTTCGAGGACAAGAAGAGTGTGATCACCCAGCGTGAGGTCGGCTTGGATACGCTTTCTTTTGAAGATGCTTTACGTGACCTGATGCGTCAGGATCCGGACGTGATTCTTGTCGGCGAAATGCGCGATGAGGCGACCATTCGAACCGGCATCATGGCGGCGGAAACAGGGCATCTCGTGATGTCGACGGTGCATGCATCCAGCGCGAGCCAGGCCATCCCGCGTATTCTTGATGTGTTCCCGGCGCATGAACAGGGCGCCATTCGAATGGCTTTGGCGGGAACCGACCTTGTGATTATGTGCCAACGATTGGTTAAGGCGCTGGACGGTGGGCGCGCGCCGGTCGTCGAAATCATGATCAATACGCCAACCATTCGAAAGCTGCTGGAGAAGAACAAGCTTGAGATGCTGGCTTCAGCCGTTGAGACCGGCGTCTCCGATGGTATGCAGTCCTTCGACCAGGCCGTGGTAAAGATGATCCAAGACAACACCATTTCAAAAGAAGAGGGGTTGCGCGTTGCAACCAATCCGGCGTCGATTGAAATGCAGCTCAAAGGGATTAATTTGGGCGAAGGCAACCGCATTCTTGGCCTGTGAAGGGCCTGCATGGCGTGTCAGCGGTCGATCGATTTAAGCGCGCGCGAACTTCGGTCGTTCAGGGCCGAAATCGAATTCGTTCATGGCCTCGTCATGCGAAGCCGCTACTTCATCCAGCCACGTATCTAATTGACGTGAGCGAAGGTAGGCGCGATACAACGACCAGATCCCGGCCAGGATAAATAAGGGCAACAGAGAGGTAAGTCCTGCGCGCTGTGGGTGCTGAACCCAGACGTCTGCAGGAACTGTTGCCGGATCGCCGGACGGATTGGAGGCCTCATGTCGTGCAACGATCGATTGCATAAATTCTGGAAACGCAGGTGATTCATTCAGCATCAAACCGTCCTGCTCCAGGACGGGCCGAGCAACACCCGTTTCTGTCAGCGCGAGAGCGGCGGATACAGGCGACGGCGCGCTAAGATAGTAGTTGTACATGTTGCTGACCCGCTCCACGTAATCGCGCGCACGGCGGGGCAGGTTGCGAATCCGGTAGTTATGCCGCGCAACAGCTGTAGGACCCAAGTTATAAGATGCAATCAAGGTGGATAAGAACGTTGTGTCGTTTCCCTGATTCCGATCGTGCAGTTGTGCTGCAATCGATTCCAAGTAGTGACGCCCCATGCGTTGGTTGAGCTTGCTGTGAAAAGCGTAATCGAAGGGCAGTGGCTTGCCGTAGGCGCTTCGCGTCATGTCGTGCCAGGTGCCGGATTTGAGTTGCATCAACCCGCGTTCACCCGCCAAGCCAACGGCGGTTGGGTTGCCTGCGGATTCGACGGCCGTGACGGCCTTGACGAGCGCGTCGTATTCCACGCCCTGACTTGTCGAACACAGTAGCAGACTGCTAAACATGAGCCCTGTAAATAGATGTTTCATGGTGGTCGTCCCGCGCAATGGCGCCGTCTCTTTTCAATTTAAAAAGGGACAGAATCGTCTCATGCGAGGCCCCTCTAATCAAGCAAATATGGCCTTGGTGACCGCGATCGGACTGGGGACATCGCTTGTTTTGGGGGCGCGCGCGGGCGCGCATTTTCGAGGGTGATTTTTGTATCTTTGTCGACGCCAAGGGCTTGTGTCTGGCTTGTCGAGGAGCCTGCGACCATGCTGTTTAAGGATTTACATTGGTGTAGGAGGCCATATTCTTTACGTGTTGGCGCCATGCCCGGTTTTGGTGCCCATGGCTCTATTGGTGATCGGAATTATGCGTAAAGACCTTGTTGAAAATGCGTTGCAGCACTCTCGGCCGGGGGATATCCTTTTTCTGGCTACAGAGGCGTCGGATTCGGATTCCGAAGAATTTCTGGCCGCGGCGCAGGCGTTGCGCAATTTGATGGCTTTTCCTGCTGCCGTTGATGTTCTGGACCGCGCCTTATCGTTGGATGGTGATAATCTTCGTGCGCTTGAGCAAAAGGCGCTGTGCCTGTCGCGACAGGGTCGTGACTATGCCAGTGAGGCGGAAGCGCTTCTGGATCAGGCCATCGCGTTGGCGGCACCGGATTCGGACGCGGCCCGAGGCAGCGAGTCGCTCTCGATCCTCGCACGATTAAACAAAGAGCGGTGGTGCCGCTCGTGGTTCAACGCCGATGTGCCAGAATCGGCCGCGCAGATCACCGAGAATTGTAGTGATGCTGCGAAGGCGTCCTATTATCTATGGTCTGCCATTGATTGCTATCTGGACGCATTTGAGCAAACCCAATCCCTTTACAACGCTATCAATGCGACGACGCTTCTGGCGCTCGCGACACATTTGAATGCGCGCGTTCCCGAGTCGCAAGCGCGACCTGCGAGTGTTGCCGAAGCACAGTTTCAAGAATTGGTCGAAAAGGCGCTGCCAATCATTTCGCAAGCCTGTGATGCGTCGAAGGCCGGCAGTTCAGAGGATGCGTACTGGGCACTGGCCACGCAACTTGAATGGGTGTTGGTTAATGGTGATGATTCCGACGCGGAATGCATCGCGCGTATTCCTGCTCAGGCGAGTCAGTTGATTCGTAAAGCCGGATTGCGTCGTTTTCTTTTGGATAGCACGGTTAATCAGTTTCGTCTGTTTGGTGGGTTGGGATTTCGCCCCGACGTGACCGGTCCGGCCTTGGAGTCATTGGAGAACGCCCTTAATTTTGTGCCTGATCCGTCGTTGCCCACACATCGTATTATTTATTTCAATGGGACTGTCGATGCCGATGCGCGTTTTTCGCTTTCGTCCCCAAAGGAAGGCACGAGCGCTTCGGCGGAAAAGATCGAGGCGGCGATCAAGGAGGCGCGGGAGCGCTATCCTGATTCGATTGTATTATTGCCGGCCATGTCCTCGGGGTCCGTCGTGGCGGCCGAAGTGTGCAAGGTGGCAGGAATTCCGTATGAGCTCTTTTCGCCTGTTGCGGCCGATGCGTTGGAGGCCAATTGGCTGGGCCGCGTGTCAGGCGACTTGTCGTCGCGATTTGCGGCGGTACGTCGTAAGGCGCGCACGTTTTCTGTCCTGGCGAATTGTGTAGGCACAGATGCGGAGGCCGCGGACGACGTGCGCATGGCCAAGTGGGTTTATGATACAGCGCGCGCGTATGGCGAGCGGGTCACCATCGTGCTGGATGTCAACGACCAGATCATCAGCATTCCCGGCGCTGCGCTGACGGTCAATGCGCGCGATGGGCAAAGCCTCTGTCTGTCTGAGTCGGATGTGTCGCGCTTGAAGGACGGCGCTACAGGGGCGGTGGCGCCTGAGTCGATCGAGCCGCGCTGCGAATCTACGGCTGACGTTTCTATCGCAGAACCTTCGCTGGATGTCGAAATCGCCTCTTTCTACGACTACTGCTCTCAGGATGCGGCACGGGCGCGCTGGAATAGCTATAGCGACACCGCTCGCGGATTCCTGATGTCCATTGGTTTGACCTTTGAACCGTTTGGTCTGGTTGCGCCGGTACTGCTGGAACGTAACACGCTTGGTTTTGAAATTTTGACCGAAGGGCCTAACGGTATGCGTTACGGGGAGGTCATGGCAGAACGCGAGCGTTTGGGTATTGACCAGTTGGATATTGAATTGGTCGTTCTTTTGAAGGGGCTCAATGCGATACAGAGTCTGCGCCGGCGCTTGCGCATGGCCCTAGGGTTGCACGCAGACAGTCTTTTGATGAGTGTCAATGTCGCGGACATGCTGCTAAAGGCGCCAGAGTTTGTTGATGTTGTCGCGCGCTACCGCCT
>JAPKCZ010000635.1 GCA_028822745.1 Kiritimatiellia bacterium
TGTCTGGGATGATGCGACGCTGATCGCTGGGCGACTGGTCGCGCTCGACAGCACGACTTTGCCGCCCTTCTCCGCAGGCTCGCATATTGACGTACACCTGCCCGGTGGATGGGTCCGTCAGTACTCTCTGTGCAATAGTTCCGAGGAAAAGAACCGCTACCTGATTGGCGTGCTCAAGGACCCACAATCGCGGGGTGGCTCAATCGCGATGCACGAACTCGTTGAGAATGACGAAATTGTAATCAGCGAACCGCGCAATCATTTCCCCCTCGTGCCACGTGCGCAACATACCGTCCTCATTGCCGGCGGAATTGGCGTTACTCCCCTACTTTGCATGGCCGAGCGGCTAGCCAATGAAGGGGCGTCATTCGAGCTTCACTACTGCGCACGCACTTTGGGGAAGATCGCATTCAAGGACAGGCTCAAACTGGATCACCTGGTCGGTCATACGTTTATCCACCTCGATGATTCAGATGAAGCTCAACGATTCGATGCTCGAAATACTTTGAATCGTCATAGCGGTTCGGATACGCACGTCTACACTTGCGGGCCCGGCCCCTTCATTGACGCGGTCCTAGAAACTGCGCGCGCTTGCGGGTATCAGGAAAGCCAGTTGCACCGGGAGTACTTTTCTACGGGAGTGCTGGCGGCGCCCGGAGAAGACCAGCCATTCCAGGTTCGAATTGCTAGTAGCGGCAAAACAATCTCTGTCGGGGCCGATAAGACCGTCGTGTCCGTGTTGGCAGAGCACGGAATCAACGTTCCCGTCTCGTGCGAGCAAGGCGTGTGCGGGACATGCGTAACCCGAATTCTACAGGGAGTCCCGTTGCACCGAGATGTCTACATGACGGACGCCGAGCACGCTGCCAATGATCAATTCACACCGTGCTGTTCACGCTCACAAACGCCGATTCTTGTTCTCGATTTGTAGCTGTAGTGGCATTTATCCAAGCGGGCGGCAGAACGAATATGACTATGGAGATAAAAAATGGCATCGAATAGAGGTGTGGCCTACATCGGATCAGGCAGAGTTGAAGTTCAATCTATCCCGTTCCCGAAACTCGAAAGCCCAAGCGGAAAGAGAATGAGTCACGGGGTGATTCTGCGCGTTGTCTCAACCAACATCTGTGGGTCCGATCAGCACATGGTGCGCGGGCGCACAACCGCTCCGGAAGGTCTGATCCTTGGGCATGAAATTACCGGTGAGGTCATTGAATTGGGCGCCGATGTGGAAACACTCGCCGTAGGTGATCTTGTGTCGGTTCCGTTTAACGTTGCCTGTGGACGTTGCCCGATGTGCAAGCAGCAGAATACGGGTGTTTGCTTGAGCGTGAATCCGGCGCGTGCTGGCGGTGCCTATGGCTATGTCGACATGGGCGGCTGGATTGGCGGTCAGGCTGAATACGTCATGGTGCCTTATGCCGATTTCAATCTGCTAAAGTTTCCCGACAAGGCCCAGGCGATGGAGAAGATCCGCGACCTGACATGCCTGTCGGACATCCTGCCAACTGGCTATCACGGGGCGGTCACGGCCGGCGTTGGTCCCGGCACCACCGTCTACATTGCCGGCGCCGGCCCCGTAGGAATGGCTGCCGCGGCGTCGGCTCGCTTGCTCGGCGCTGCCGTCGTTATCGTTGGTGATATGAATGTGGCACGCCTCGACCATGCGAAGAAAATGGGCTTTGAGACGGTCAACCTCGCGAACGACGTATCGCTTGCAGACCAGATAGAACAGATCGTACGAAGACCTGAAGTGGACTGCGCAATTGACTGCGTCGGGTTCGAGGCACGGGGCCATGGAAGCGCGGGATCACAGCGCGAGGCTCCGGCGACTGTGTTGAATTCATTGATGGAAATTACCCGCGCCGCCGGGAGCATTGGCGTGCCCGGCTTGTATGTCACGGGCGATCCCGGTGCTGCGGATGAGGCGGCGAAACAAGGAAGCCTTAGCGTTCGACTAGGCCTTGGCTGGGCGAAGTCTCACAATTTTTTCACCGGGCAGACGCCGGTGATGAAGTACAACAGTCGGTTGATGGCAG
>JAPKCZ010000636.1 GCA_028822745.1 Kiritimatiellia bacterium
CAAGGAAGGCCGCGTCATCCCTACCCTCAACGACAAGTCGTAAAATGAAACACATCTCTGACCATGCCGAATCGCTCGTCTACCGGAACCAGGGTTTCGGCACCCCCCTTGAACCCAAGGGAAATGTCGCGCTCCTCATTGTCGATTTCGTAGTAGGCTTCGCCGACCCGCAGGTGTTCGGCGGCGGGAACATCCCCCTCGCAATCGAGCGCACACGGTTCGCCCTTTCCACTGCTCGACAGCGCGGCTGGCCAGTTGCTCACAGCAGAATCGTCTACGCCGAAAACGGAAGCGATAACAACGTTTTCTCGCTGAAAGTACCCGGTATGGCGACACTCACTGAGCACAATCCAAACAGCGCCATCGTGCCCGAGCTTGCTCCCGAAGAGGGCGAGCTCGTTGTACGAAAAACAGTGCCTAGTGCGTTCTTTGGGACACAGCTGGCTCCCTGGCTCTCCCAACGCGCCGTGCAGACTCTTCTCGTGGCGGGGGCCGTGACCAGTGGATGCGTCCGTGCAAGCGTGGTGGACGCAATGTCGCTCGGCTTCCGTCCGTTGGTGCTTTCGGATTGTGTCGGCGACCGGGCCATCGCACCTCACGACGCGAGCCTGTTCGATATGGCGCAAAAGTACGCAGCAGTCTTGCCCTTCGATCAAGCGCTTGCCGCAATCGACGTCGCTGCTCAGCGAGCCTGATTTGCGTACCTGCTTGACGGTGCCATCCACCGTCCGTTCAATATGCTCCACACTCCAACGATCAGCAAACCAGCGTGTCCTGTCTCCGCCCGAGCTCAAGGGATTTCGAGAAGATCGCGAGCACAGTTCAATAGACGAAGGCTCTTCTGGCTCACAGGTTCACGCGAGCGTCGCTACTCGATAGGACTTAACTTCTAGGCAGATGGCCGTAATCGAGAACCCGCGCCTGTCCCGATGTCTGATCATGACTGCAGCCGCGATTGCACTGACATCCCCAAAAGCTTTCGCAACGGACTACGCTGCTCCTGTGGCTCGCGGCGAATATCTGGTGCGCGCTGGGGATTGCGCCGCATGCCATACGACGGCCGCGCAAAAGCCTTTCGGCGGCGGCCTGGCGATGAAGACGCCCCTTGGTACCGTCTACTCGACCAATATCTCTCCCGATCAGGTCAAGGGCATCGGGAACTACACGGAAGCGGATTTCGGCCACGAGCTGCGTGAAGGCGTTGCCAGGGACGGCCACAATCTTTACCCGGCGCTGCCCTATCCTTCTTTTGCAAACCCGGCAGACCTAACTCCGCGGAACGCTTGCTTCGACAACCCGTCCTCGCACGATCCATTCAGCGTAGATGACAACAAAAACGAGCAGGCCAATAGCGAACCACGAAGCGACATCGAAAGGCGGCGGCGGCAACGGCGTCAACTCCGCCTTTGTTGCAAGCAACATGATCCCCAACGTCACAAAAGGTGCGATATAGGTCCGAAGACCCGAATTACCTTTCGACCTTCCATGGACGACAGCGCTGACGCAGATGAGGATGTAGTTCGAGATCAGGAAGAGCGTGACGCCGAAATAGAGCCAGGTGAAAAAAATGATGGCGCCATCCGGGCGGTCACCCAGCATGCAATACCCGATCGCGAAGGAGGCGACCGTCAAGACCGCCAGCACGGTAATGGATAGCCAGGGTGACTGCCGGGAATCAAGAACAGCGAAGCTTACGGGCAGATAACGGTCGTCCGCCATGGCAAGCATCACTCTCGCGATGTAGTTGATAAAGCTGATCACGCCGGCGAACGCCGAAGCCGCAACGAGCGAAAGGGTGGCAATGGCAAACCCCTTGCCTACATAGGTCGTTCCGAGTTTGCTGATGACTTCGGGTCCGTTTTTCCCCCAGAGATCGGCGAGCGAATTGGAAGGCAAAGCAGCCGAGAACGCCAGTGACGTGAGCAGGTAGAAGAGCGCTGCCGCGCCAATGCTTCCATAGACGGCCCACGGAATATGCCGTTTCGGATTTCTTGCCTCCCCGGCGAGATAGATGGCGCTCTCGCTGCCCGCCAG
>JAPKCZ010000637.1 GCA_028822745.1 Kiritimatiellia bacterium
GTTTCCCCAATACAGGACACGCGCATATGTCGATTGAAACGGCTCTGGAGCGACAAATTCAGAGGGTGTTCGGTCACTCATAGGCCCAGGCCCTTCATCAGTGAACGCCCGCCCGCCAGGATCAGCGCCACAATCACAACCCAGCGCACGGTGCTGGGTTTTATTTTACTGAGCGAACGCACGGCGAGAGCGGACCCGAGCATGGCGCCCAGAACGGACGGCACCGCGATCAGCGCCATCACGCCACCGCGGTTCATGTACACCCAGGCGGCAGACGTGTCGGTCACACCCAAAATAATCTTTCCGGTCGCAATGCTCAGTTTGAGCGGCGCGCCCATGATCAGATTCAGCGTTGGCACCATGGCCCAACCACCGCCGATGCCGAAAACGCCGGCCATCAGTCCGATGAGTGCAAAAATACACAAGCCCGCGGGTGTACGAATCACGCGCCATCGAACGGTTTCCTGTGTACTGGCTTCCGTATAGAGTCCATTCAGTGAAAGCGCCGTGGCCAACGCATCGCGCCCGGGCAGATTTGGATAGTCGGAATTGCGCACAAAAATCATCACGCCGCAGATGAGAAGAATGCAAATACCCAATAGACACTGGACAAGATTGACGGGCATCGCCAGGCCAAGCATGGCGCCAAATATCGAAGCCGTCGACGCCACTAGGCCCAGCGGAATCGCAAGACGCAGACTGGCCATATTCCGCTGCAGCAAGCCGGGACCCGCAGCCAGGGCCGCACACAACGCCACCAAAAGACCGGCTCCGCGCACATAATCCAGATGAATTGGAAACAGGCTTACAACGAAAGGAACAAAAAGGACGCCGCCACCCGTACCACTGAGTACCGCCAGGAACCCGACCAGCAGACTAACAGCAAACAAAGCGGCGGGCCAAACCCACCACGCCTGTTCGAAGCCCTCCGTTGGTACAGAAGGCGCCGGATCATGGCCTAATAGTACCGTGGGTAGGAGAAAGAAAAAAAGCGCAACCAGTGCGCTTGAATTGAGCAAAATTCTGGAATTTTTCACGATTTGATCATACTATCATCGCTTTTCAGGCTGTCAAACGGCAAGCCATTGCCTTCGGGCAGCCTTTCGACACCTGACCACACAAGGGAGCACCTGCATGCCTGCACAGATTATTGATGGCAAACAAATCGCCAAAGCGATGCGCGAAGAAATCCGAGAAGAAGCCCTGCGCTTGACGGCAGCCGGCCACCAGCCCGGACTCGGCGTGGTGCTCGTCGGCGAAGATCCGGCCTCGCAGTCTTATGTCTCTGCCAAAGAAAAGGCGTGCGAAGAAGCCGGTCTCTATTCGGACGACAACCGACTGCCTGCAGACGTCAGCGAAGCGGATCTGATTGCCGTCGTCGAACGCCTGAACGCCGACGAGCGCATTCACGGCATCCTCGTGCAACTTCCCCTGCCCGCGCACATCAACGAAGGCCGCATCCTGTTGGCGATCGACCCAGATAAGGACGTTGACGGCTTTCATCCCATGAACGTGGGCAAAATGTTGATCGGCGAGAAAGCCTTCATTCCCTGCACACCCCATGGCGTCGTCCAACTCCTTGTGCGCAGCGGTATCACCATCGCCGGTTCACACGTTGTCGTTGTGGGGCGCAGCAACATCGTTGGCAAACCCGTCGCCGCCTTGCTCGCGCGTAAACACGAACACGGCAACGCTACCGTCACCCTATGCCATACCGGCACAAAAGATATCGGCTCGTTTACGCGTCAAGCCGACATCGTCATCGTGGCCGCAGGCCGCCCCAACACCCTAACCGCAGATATGATTCGCGAGGGCGCCGTGGTCATTGACGTTGGCGTCAATCGCGTCACGGACGAGACACGTAAACGCGGGTACCGACTGGCGGGCGACGTTGATTACGAGCCGATTCTCGAAAAGGCGTCTTTCGTCACACCCGTACCGGGTGGCGTGGGCCCCATGACCATCACGATGCTACTATTCAACACACTGGAATCGGCTCGCATGCGCGCCGAGTCACACGCTTAGCCAA
>JAPKCZ010000638.1 GCA_028822745.1 Kiritimatiellia bacterium
TGCGCGTTGAGGCCGTGAGCCGCCTCAAAGGCGTCGCTCATGCCGTCGCCGTCCGCGTCGAGGGCGGGGATGATGGGCGTGGCACGGCCGAAGTAAAAAACCGTCTGAGGAGCCATCTCGCTGGAAAACGCGGGCGAGAAGAGAACCAGGCATGTCCCCCCTATCAAAACAATGAACTTACCTGGCCTCTTAATCGCCCGCCCCCCAAACTACATTGTCTCCTGCGTGCCCCCCCATACTTAAAGACGCAGTGTGCGCCCATAGGACCCGTAGAAAACGAACTCAAGAATCGTGCAAGTGTTTAAAAAAAGCAACCGCACAAAAGGATGACAAGCCATGTACTACATTTGTGCGACATGGGCTTAACGGAAAAAAGAAAGCGCGGGCCGACCGGAGTCGCAAGCACCTTATTTGAAAAGACTTAAAACATTCCGTACGGAGGCATTGAAAATCAACTTCGCACAGGCCAAGAAGGGCCGGGCAAAAAGATCCGGAAAAAAGTTTCATGTTATCGCCTACAGACCGCATCATAGGTAGCAGCAGCAACGACCGCCATTACAAGGCGATGACATGGTCGCGCGGAACACTTAAATCATAGTTGCTATGATAAATTGACGGGGCAAGGCTCTAGGGTGGTTTCTTGAGAGCTTCCGACGCTCCCCGTCTGCAATTCATAAACATCTCAACAACAAAAGCCCCATGGAGTGCGACACTCCGTGGAGCTTCTTGACTTTGGATTTTCTGTTACCGCGGCACGCTTCGGGCACGCTTACCAATTTTTGCTTCTGAATCGACCTTGTCAGGGCTCGACTCACGTAACACGCAGTCCTCCGCATGTTGAGAATCATTGAAAACCGCCACTTCGAGCACTTCCTTTGGTAACCGTTAAGCTTAGGCGATCCTCAAGTCTGCTGCGCGCTCCGCGCTAATCCAAAGCTCCGACTCCGTCTGAGCACTCCATATGGGAGCGAGGTACGCTTTATCCAAGCGGACTCGACGAGCGACGCCGACAATCAACGCGTCGTCGAAGAAACCGTGCGTGAATTCGGTCAACTCGACATGGCCTTCAATAACGCCGGCGTCGAAATTCTGGGACCGATTACGGAAGTTGAAAAAGCGGACTACGAGAAGGTGTTTTCGCTGAACGTCTGGGGCGGGCTCTGTCAATCGTCAGTAAGTGGACAGATGAACGGGACGGTCTGGCGCTTGTTGCGACGGTAGATGCGGAAATCACTTTCGTCTACCGTGATGACGCTGTGGTTGGGATATAACTCGCTCATTCGAATCAGGCAAAGATCAGCAAGATCCGGAGAGCGGTCATCGAATTGCGTTGCCAGTTTCGCGAGATGCGGTAAGTGGTCAGCGCAATTGAACGCGAGGCAGATGAGCTTCTCGTCCAACATTTCAAGCGTGATGGAGACGCTCCCCAAATGAAAGGCTGTTTCGGCTAGGACCGCTTCGCAAGTCAAAAGGGGTTCGCTTATCTGATCGGCGATGGCTAGCGCCCAAGCATGGTGCATGTCCCGCGCGTTGGCGAATGCAACCAGAAAGCCTGTATCCGCAATCCCCTTCACGAACGGGAGAATCCCTTTCGGGTAGACAGCTTCGTGTCCCCTTGAACACAGCCAGCCAATCGCATGAAGCCCCGACCCGTGGTCTCCTGCTCACGTACCCGCTCAAGTTGCTCGCGTATAAGCCTCCCTTTCGAAATGCCCATCGCTTTCGCCGTGTCCTCTAGCCAGTGTGCAAGATCATCTTGTATACGAATTGTAAATGTGTGACTCATATGGCAAATATATAAACAATCGCGTTGTCAGTCAACAGGATAAAGGCTAAGCGCCATTCCGTTCTGTCCCTTTGCCAATACCTAGAACGCTAATCAATCTTCGATTCACTAGCATCCCATAGGCCCGAATGCCGAGCACGAAAAAGGCGCATTTCTTAATCTTTAAGAAGCCACGATCCCAAGCTGCTTTGCAGAATTTCAAGCCTCTGATGAAGAAAACCCACACCCGCTACGCTCGAGAAT
>JAPKCZ010000639.1 GCA_028822745.1 Kiritimatiellia bacterium
AATCATTATTTTTTGGATCGGACGAAAGTTTTCAATTTTCAGCAACAAGGGGGCAAACGTGGAATGCCACTTGGCAGACGCGTTCTCAATCATGTTGAACACTGGCCGAACAAGCCATTCACCTTCGCCCAAAACTGCGCGAAATAAGCTAGGCGTCGTCCCAAATTGCTCGGCCTGCGTGCGTGTCAGCTGTGCCGCGTGTCGCGTAGGTACGGTCATGCAACGAGTGTAATGTCTTGATTAACCTTTGGCAATAGACGCTGTCACTTCAATCTCGACTTTGGCACCGAGTCGTGGGATTTGGCAGACCACAAGCGTGTTCGTGGGGCGAATATCACCAAACACCTCGCCCAAGACCTTGGCCACAGCGCCCAGGTCAACAGCGTCTGTCAGATAGACCCGCGCTTTGACAACATTCCTGATGCTGGCACCTGCTTCGATCAGCGTGGCGTCGATTGATTTCAGGGCATTGCGGGCCTGTTCCCCCACATCTTCGGGCAGTGTTCCGGTGTCGGGATCGTCTCCTAATGTGCCCGAAACGTAAATGCGATCAACATCAATTACCGCCCGCGCGAAACCGGCAAAATCCTCTGCCGGGGCACCTGAGAATACTCTATTTTCCATGTCTGTAGCTCCTGAATGAAAGGGAAAGAACGTCACGCCCAATGGCGCGAAAGTGTGTGCGCGGCGGTCTGTCCGCTTGCGACGGCACCACTGACCAACGCTTGCGCCAGATAGTCGCCACAATAATAAACTTGGCGCGGCGAT
Source organism: Kiritimatiellia bacterium (assembly GCA_028822745.1). GTDB lineage: Bacteria > Verrucomicrobiota > Kiritimatiellia > UBA8416 > JAIOPI01 > JAPKCZ01. The sequence continues at coordinate 769 of JAPKCZ010000639.1, forward strand.
TTGGCTTGTCGGTCTCTGAACGCGCGCATTTCCGCGCAATAACCCGGTGGGAACAGAGGCAGCATCCGTTCAATCCACTGATTGTACGTGGCGACCCCACCGTCCAAGAGCGCAGGACAAAGTTCATGCATCCGATCAGCCATCAAGGTATCAAGCTGGTCTTGCATACCCTTTAAACGTGCCAGTGCGACCGAGGCAGGGTCCAACTGCACGTAGATCTGTGTGTGCTCCGCTTTTGGGTCTTGTTGGTACACTGAAACGCCGCGCGCCGCATCACGGTCAAAAAAGCTCATCTTCTCTTCCAGATGCCCTTTTAATAGGGCATGGACTGCACCGTAAGCGGTGTAGTGCACTTGCTCAAAAAAGCTGCGGTCCCCTTCGTCGATGTTGTCCACCATGGTTAGCACTAAATCCCCGGGGACAGCGCAGACAACATAGTCGGCCTCATGCACTATTTCTTGCCCCGCAGTTTCGGAGACGACCTGACAGCGTTGCCCTTCAACAATAGCCTTTACTTGCACGCCGGTCTCCACCTCAAGGCCCACTGATAGAGCCTCGGGCAAAGCGCCCATACCCTTGTGAGGATGCATAACCTCTGCGCCAAACATGTGGGGTGAAGTGGTCAGATAGAAGGCCGCAGAGATATCCTGCGGCGGCCATGAACGTGCGCCACCAAAAAGCGGTTCCAACACATTCTTTAAGAAATTTGGCCCGACTTTCTTCAAGGCAAAGTCTGCAAGCGTTTGCCTGTCAGCCTCCGGGACACTTGCAGCATCATCGGGGTTTGCGCGTTTGCGAAGTTGCCAAAGCTGTGCCGCGTGGCGGGCAAGGCGAATACGTTCACCGATACCGAGGCCTGGCATGAACGCGCTCTTGACGCTTGGCATCAAGTGGATCGGCCAGTCCTTGTTGACGCCAACGCAATTTGCCGAAAGTTGCCTGTGGCGGTGAACCTGATCCGTTAAACTAAGTTCCCCTAAAAGCGTATTAAGCGCGGGACTGAAGGAATAAAGCAGCCGCGCGCCCTTGTTGATGGTCATACCATCGACATCAAAGGTTCCAACCCGGCCACCCAATGTTTGCTGCTGTTCAAGCACGCTTACCGAAAAGCCTTGGGTCTTCAGAGTTCTTGCCGCAGCGAGGCCGGCCACACCTCCACCAATAACGATAACCTTCTTGTTAATCATCGGTTTTCCATCTTTCTGTTGACCCTCAGGAGTTCATGAAAACAATCTCACACTGAAAAGAAAAAGGCCAG
>JAPKCZ010000049.1 GCA_028822745.1 Kiritimatiellia bacterium
ATACAGCACCCAGCACGACGACCAACGGGATCTGGAACTTCACGCGCGGCACCAACGCTTTCAACGACGCCATGGTCTATTTTCACATTGACCAAAGCCAACGCTATATTCAATCGCTTGGCTTCTCAGGCTCCAACGGCATTCAGCAAGGACAAATTCGCGCCGACACCGATGGGGCGGGTGGTGGCGACAACTCCTTTTACGATCCCAGCGACAATACGCTCTCCTTCGGTCACGGGTGCGTCGATGACAGCGAAGACGCCGATGTGATCTTGCACGAATACGGTCACGCCATTCAGTACGCAATCAACGCCAGCTGGGCTGGCGGCGATACCGGCGCCATGGGCGAAGGGTTTTCGGATTACTGGGCAGGGTCCTATCGCCTCTCCACGCCGAACGGCCCCACATATCACCCCGAGTGGGTTTTTTCCTGGGATGGCCACAACGATTGCTGGGACGGCCGAATCCTGACGCAATCCAACGCCATTTACAGCGCCAGTGAAACATATGGTAGCCACGAAACGATCGGCGGCTTTGTGTCCGACGAATATTGGTCAACCCCCTTGTTTACAAGCCTGCGAAACTTGTTGGCACGTGGCCGAACACGCGACGAGGTCGACAGCATCATCCTCGAATCTCAGTTTGGATTGGGCGCAGGCCTGACGATGCCAGACATGGCCGAAGCGACCTTACTGGCTGCGCAAGGCCTCTATCCGGCAGGCCCGCACGAGGATGTATTTCGGACCAGCTTTCTGCACCACAACCTCACCAGCGACCCGCACCTTCCGGCACCCACCCTGTTGCACCCGAACACCGATGACTATTTTTTGACGAACGCGCCAATCACCATTGCCTGGTCCAACAACGGCGCAAGAACCTCGGCCACCGTCGTGATTGAATTTTCCACCGTCTGCGGTCTTGATTTACTGCTCGATGACGACACGGAAGGCGGCACCAACGGATGGAGCGTTTCACATGCCGCGGGCACGACGGATTGGGCACACGTTTCCAACAATGCATTCAGCCCCTCAACGTCATGGTTTGCGCCCAACGAAAATGGTCTGACGGACACGTACCTGGTGAGTCCCCCCATTGCACTGGAGCCCAACCACGTGTTGACGTTCTGGCACAGCTACGACACGGAAAACACCTACGACGGCGGCGTGCTCGAAATAAGTACAAATGGTTTACTAGGCCCATTCAACGATCTTGGCAGCTCAGCTACAGAAAATGGTTATGACAACACGATATCAAGCGACTTCCTCAGTCCCATCGGCGGCAGGCAGGCGTTTACCGGCTCAAGCGGCGGGTATATTAAAACCGTCGTGCCTCTGCCCGATGTGACAACGAATGCCCACTTGCGTTTCCGCTTGGCGTCGGACGTCAGTGTCGGCAACACGGGCTGGTGGGTCGATGACATCCACATCGACCCGCTAACCAACTGGACCGTTATCGGCACGACCTCCCCGCCCGACACCAATTTTCTATGGTCCGCACCAACAATACCGGGCGACAACTACTGTATTCGCGCACACGTCACTCACCCAGACGTACCCAATTCGGCATTTGCCACGGATGGCGTGTTCTCGATTGTCGGTGACGACAGCGACGGGGACGGCATCGGGTTCGACGAAGAAATCGCGCTCGGTTTGAATCCAGCCATCGATGACCGCGCTGTCGATAACGACAACGATCTCCTTTCCAACGCAGAAGAGGTCATCGCGGGAACCGATCTCAACAACGCAACGTCCGTGTTCGAGGTCGTCAGCCTAACGGGAAACTCACCGATTACGCTAAGCTTCAGCTCGGTACAGGACCGTGTTTACAACGTGTATTACGCAACCAACCTGATCTACACAAATTGGCACGTGCTGGGCGAGGCCATTCAGGGCAGTAACGCACTGTCGTCCATCACAGACACCAACGAACAACCCCTACGGTTTTACCGCCTCGGCGTCCAGCGCACACCCTGATACGACACTAGGGCAGCAGAACGTTGACGCGAAAAACACGCGAGCTGGCGGAAACCAGGTTGGACTCCGACCAGCAATACGTTCCGTTCGACGGTGCAACCCATGGGCCAAAGGCGGACAACCAGTTGGTGGAGGGTAAGACCTCGCTGACGTCGACCGAATACGTGCGCCCGCCGCTAACAGGCCAACACACGTTGACGAATCCGTTGCTTGCGGGCATTGCGGGTGGTTCGAAGCTGAAAACGCTGGTTGCATTGGTCGGATCCGTGCCGACGAAATACTCTTCCGCATCACTCAACCCATCACCATCGAAATCATCCTCGCCCGAAATGGGCCCTTCAAAAAAGGCCTCCTCCCAAGCGTCGGCAACACCATTCGAATTCAAGTCGACAGGCGTCACAGGAATGACGCCCAAGTCAATGTAATCCCCACGCGATGCACCCGTAATTGCATTTTCGATGATCGTTTCAACGAAATCGCCACCTCCCGGTTCGAGCACAGCGTCCCAGCCACCCAGAGGGAGTATGACATCAACGGGGAACGCACCCAACGCGTCGGTTATCCATGCGGACGCGTAAGGCACGCCCGTGGGAAGCGAGTCGAACCGCAGTCCCAAAAATGGAACCGTGGTGGCATCGAACGCCAAAGGCAGCCCTGCGACAAGCCCACCCGTAAACGCATCAACGACGCTGCCGCCAACGGTTACGACGGGCAAATAGGCATACACTGCGAAAGTAAACTGGTCAGATAATACCGTCACGTGACGCGGATTTCCGAATAGCGGATTGTCGGCATTGGCAATTTGATCGGAAAAATCAGGGTCTTCATCGCCCACATATCCGGACGCCGTCGTGACAACAACCGTGTGAACGCCGACCGACTCTGCAAACGAAAGCGTCGTGCCTGCCCCAAACGCCTTCGATGCTCCACCATCAATACTCACAGTGGCTCCGACCGGAGAATTAAGCCCGCCGGGACTCAGCAAATCGACAGCGATTACCGTGAGCAGTACGCCTGCCGGCCCATCAATTGACGCTTCGTACATCGCATCGTCGCCAAAGTCCTCGGCCAATAGGGTCTGAGCGGCTTTGGACTGACTACCCGAGTCACCTACCGCCGACACGCGCACGAGATAATACCCCGCGGGCTGTTGCGTGATGTAGTATGCCTCGGTTCCACCGAGGCCCGCTTGATTGACATTGAGGGCAACGACCACGACACCACCATTCATGTTTTCACGATAAATGTCCATTGCCGTATCGACGCTTGGCGCCACGTTTTCGATCAACACCTGATAGAGCGTATTTGAAACGGCATAAAATTTAATCCAGTCAACATCTCCAGGGCGATGAAAGGTATGTGTAATATTGGTCCCCGTGAGGGAAAGACGCGCTTGCCGTGGCGAATCATCGGGCTCGGAAGCATCGGGTGTCGTCAGTGTATAATCGAACAGATAGGCGCGCCCCAGCGTACCGCCGAAACGCGGTGCCCCCAAAAGCACGCGACCGTTTTTAGAGAAACCGAGTGCCGCCCCGAAACTTCCACCGCCGAAATCATTGGTTCGCTCAATCACGTCGGGCAAACCAAAATTTTGGGCATATACAAGCGCTGCACCCCATGCGACATGTTCATTATCAAAGAACTGTGTACCGATCACGAACCCATCGCCACCGAGGGGCTGAATCGCGCGGCCCATAGCGGTGTAGTCCGTTCCCGGCGGCGTGTCGATGGCCTGCAAAAGCGTTCCGTCCAATTGAAAAACATAAACACGCCCCTCGGGATCTGAAGCGCCGCTGCTCATGAAGCCGGGTGCGCCAACCAGCAAGCGGTTACCCTCAATGCGCGCCGCGGCATGGCCAAACATGTCGTACTCACCCAACTGTTGCGATACAGGGTCCTTGAAGGTCGACAGGAGATTGCCGTTTCGATCAAATATAAACGCCTCCCTATCCTGCGATCCGCCAACGAAGAATTCACTCGCCCCGATGGGTTCAAGCACGTGACCGAATCCAGAATCGCCAGCGACGAAATCCGGGTTCGTCACCGTCGACAACAGAGCCCCCGATGTGTCGAAGATATACACAACCCCCTCGTCGCCGAACATACCCGGTGCTGAAATCGCGACACGACCCGTCCCCACATTGACGACCTCATGCCCGAAAAAAGAGAATGCCGCAGGGGCAGGGTTGGAATACGTCAGCATCAACGTGCCATTGGTATCGAAAAGATAGGCGAGACCCGACGAAAACGAGGACGGTGCAACTTGCGACACACCTCCGGCGCCTATCAGAATGGCCTCGCCCACCATGGCGATGCTGCGACCAAATCCGACGTCATCTTGCGTGAAAAGAGGGTGTGGGATCGTCAACAATCGCGTTGCATTCCTATCGTAGATGTGGACGCAGCCGACGTACTCTGGACTACCGGCCAAAAACCGACCGTCGGGCAAACCCAGAAACTCAGCGCCGAAGTGATGGCAGTCGTCCGGAAGACCGGTTGACCAATCGAGAATGTCGGGCGTATCCAATTTTGGAAACGGGATCGTGTCGCCCAGAAGGGTCGACGCCAACAATAGCAGCCCCACACCTGCTAATCTTGAAAGATAATGCATGCTGAGCCTCCACTTGAACCTGCCCCGTGCGCCCACCGCGAAGAAATTGTATCACAAGCGTTTGCGCCATAATACCTGTAAATTTAATCGACAGAGACCCGACGCGAGCAGACTCAGGAAATGAGTTCTGTGATGGGATCCGCACCTTCGACACCAACCAACTTTTCGTCGAGGCCGGCGTGGAAAAAAGATAGATTATTGGGATCGATACCCATTTGGTGCAAAATCGTAGCATGCAGGTTTTTCACCTGCAACGGACGCTCGACCGCAACCGAACCCAACTCGTCGGTTTGCCCGATACTGACGCCGCCCTTGATGCCGCCTCCGGCCATCCACATCGTGAAACCGAAGGCATTGTGGTCGCGCCCTGTGCCTTTCTTATATTCGGCAGTCGGTTGACGCCCGAACTCTCCACCCCAGACGACCAGCGTTTCGTCCAATAGTCCGCGACGTTTTAGATCTTTCAACAACCCAGCGACCGGCTTGTCCGTATTCCCTGCATGGAATGAATGGTTCTTTTTGAGGTCGCCATGTGCGTCCCAGTTATCGTCGTTGTGCGCCCCCCCAGAATAGAGTTGTATGAAGCGCACGCCGCGCTCTACGAGGCGTCTCGCCATCAGACACTTCTTGCCGAAATCCTCTGTGCGAGGCGCATCCATACCATAGAGGCTCTTGGTCTCTTCTGTCTCACGACTAAGATCAATCGCCTCCGGTGCGGTGGACTGCATTTTGTAAGCCAGCTCATAGCTCGCGATGCGTGCCGCGAGGTTCGAATTATCCCAACGCTTCGCAAGATGCCCCTTGTTCAAATGGTTGAGGGATTGAATCAGACGGTACTGTTCGTCTGCACCCATACCATTGACGTGCTTCAAATCCAAAATCGGATCACCTTTGGAACGAAAAACGGTGCCCTGATAACTTGCCGGCATGAAGCCGGATGACCAGTTTTTAGCGCCTGAAATGGGGCCTCCCTTTTTGTCGAGCATCACGACGTAGCCCGGCAGATCCTGATTCACGGTGCCGAGCCCGTAGTTGACCCAGCTTCCGAGTGACGGTTTACCCGAAAGAAGCGATCCGGAATTCATCATCAGCATGGCCGAGCCATGAATCGGCGATTCGGCCTGCATCGAATGCAGGAAAGCGATGTCGTCGACACACTGTCCAACGTGCGGGAAAAGGTCCGAAACGTATTTGCCACATTGCCCGTAAGGTTGAAAACCCCAGCGTGGCTCAACGATGCGCCCGACGTTTTTGCGACCACCGCGACCGAATGTCTTCACCTTAACGGTTTTGCCATCCATACCATACATTGTCGGCTTGTAGTCGAAGGTGTCGATGTGACTCGGACCGCCATACATGAACAAAAAGATCACGCTGCGCGCCTTGCCGGGAAACAGACTGGGCCGGGATGCGAGCGGGTTTTCAGACGTCGCAGGGGCGGCATTCAGGTCCGAGAAAAAGCCGCTGCGCGACAGCATGCCCGCCAGCGCCACCTTGGCGAAACCTCCACCGACCGATCCGATAAATTCACGGCGGCTGGTGTTTCCACAAAAACTTGGGTTGGGGCGATCGTTGTCCGTCATGGTCTCAATTCCGGGCACATATTAGTCCAAATAGATTGTTTCGTTCAAATTCAAGACGATAAGGCACAGGCGTGACAGGCGTTCATTCTCGCCCAAGCCGTACGCCGACTGCAAGGTTTCATCCAGACCACGTAGTTCGTCGCGCTCCGATTCTGTCGCGTCTCGCCCCATGGCCAACATGAAAGCGGCGTCAATGCGCTCATTGAGCGACGCTGCATCCGCCGCAACACGCTGCGCAAATTTTTCCGCACAGGTATTCACAAACGCGCTATTCAACATCGTTAGCGCCTGCGTGGGTACCGTCGTCGCGAAACGCGCCGCACAGGAGGCATCGCGCTCCGGCGCATCAAAACTACTCAGCATGGGTAACTGTATGGAGCGCTTTACGTGCACATACACGGTGCGCCGATTCGCCTCCGGGCCTTGCGTTTGCGGCCATGCCTTATGCGGCCGGGACGCTGTGGCCAGCACCGCCGCCGGCATGAGCGGACGCACAGGAGGACCACCGCCGGCCAGATTGAGCTCACCCGTCAGCGCCAGAAAGGTGTCACGAATTTCCTCTGCGCTAAGCCGCCGTGGCGAATGACGCCAATGCAGGCGGTTCAAGGCGTCCACACCAAGCGCATCTTCACGCGGCAGTGTCGATTGACGATAGGTCGCGCTGGTGACCATGAGTCGCAACAGATGCTTGATGCGCCAACCGGATTCGACGAACTCCACCGCGAGCCAATCTAAGAGTGCCTGATTGCTGGGTGATTTGCCGAAAACCCCAAAATCGTTTGCGCTCGAAACAAGCCCGACACCAAAGCACTGCTGCCACAATCGGTTCACCATCACACGCGCAGTCAGCGGATGGTCAGGTTGCGTCAACCATTGCGCAAAGGCGAGACGCCGCCCTTGGGTTGCCACCTTTTCCCGATTGTTTTCCCGCAACGGCATAAACACAGCCGACGCATCATCCGCGCACATGACCACAGGGAACGCTACCGGCACGGCCTTGCCCTCGGAATTGACATTCCCACGAAGGTGCACATGCGACGGCAGAATGGATGCATGCTCACTGGCACCCATGTATTTTCCGCCACGCTGGCGCTCGGGCATCACGCGCCGCTCTTTAATGAGCGACACCATTTCTTCGACGAACGCTGCACCGGCCACCTTGCCGACCTCGACAGGGTAGACCTCCGCGAGCGCTCCAAAACTCATTCCGAATATAGGATCGTGAAAGAGGCCCACATCCAGCACGCGCGGACTGGCGCCGTGGCGTTCAATAAGAATACCGATGGTGTTGCGTCCCGTTTGCAGGGCCGCGATCGCCTCGGGCGAAAAGGGCACATAATAGTAAGCCCCGCTGCGTTCAGGCAATCCTTCGAATGTGGCCACCCCGTTGACGTACACAGTCAACCCACGAATCCGATAAGCGTCAACATAGAGATGCAAGTGCCCAGGCAGGTCCGTCAGCCCAAAATCACGACGTAACACCCAATGCTCGGCATGCGCCGGATCGAAGAACGCATTGCCTAGACGCTCAGGCGTGTCTCTCAGCGGCGTCGAAAGCGGCAAAAAGTCGTCGCCGCGGTAATCAGGCCGAGCCCAATCGAGGTCGTCGGGCAGATGGTTTGCAACCTGCCAGGTGCTCGGCGCGGTTTCGCCGAACGGGATCAGCGGTTTCGGATCCGCCACGACGGGCATCAACGTACCGAGCCGCGCGGTATCCACGTTGCCCCACATTTTCGATATCACTTTGTCCAAGTCGACTTTTCGATTCGATGTGTCCTCGCTGGCATTGGGCGGAATCCAAGTATCACGCGCCGACGTGAGCTTGGACTTCTTTATGCCATCGAAAAAAGCCTTCATGGAGAAATAATCCTCCTGCCGAATCGGGTCGCCTTTGTGATCATGACATTTCGCGCAACCCATGGTGGTGCCCATCATGGCTTCGCCGGTGACGTTCACAATATCACCGATCATGTCGTGATGCGCTTGCAGCCTATCGGCAGGCTCATGGTCACGTAACATTAAGGAAAGATACCCCGTCGCAATGACCGTTTCGAAGGACTTGTCCTGCAGTTGATCACCCGCCAACTGCTCGATCACAAAACGATCATAGGGCTTGTCTTCGTTAAACGCTCGGATGACATAATCGCGATAGCGCCAGATGAATGGTTTGAGATTGTCGTGCTCGTAACCATTGGTTTCGGCATAGCGCACCACATCGAGCCACAAGCTTGCCAACTTTTCGCCGAAACGCGGCGATGACAACAATTGATCCACGACGCGACCCCATTCGACATCGCTTTGGGACCCCTTTTCAAAGGCCGACAATTCCGACGCCGTCGGGGATAACCCAATGAGGTCATAATAGACGCGGCGCAGCAGAGCTCTCGCGTCCGCCTGCGGGCTGGGCGTCAATCCGGCGCCCTTCAAGCCCTGCAACACAAAGGCGTCGATGGCCGAGCGAGCCCAATCGTCCGGCGCGGTCGGCGGATCCGCCTTGCGGGGCGGCTGATAAGCCCAATAATCGCGTGCCTTCGCATCAATGGCGCCGCCGGACTGCACGGTCGGCTTATACTCGCGCTCCGGATGGTAAGGCGCCCCCATCATGACCCAGTCGTGCAACACCTTCTTGTCGGCGTCATTTAACGGCGGTTTTTCATAAGGCATGCGCAACGTCAGGTCGGTATGGTTGATCATCGCGAGCAGGCGCGACGTCGCCGGGTTATCAGCATCGATCGCCGAGCCTCGTTTTCCACCAGCCACGAGGCCGTCACGGTGCGTCAGCACCAATCCGCTGGAAATCTTTTCGGCACCGTGGCAGGCGTAGCAGCGCTTCTCCAGAATAGGAAAGACCTGTTGATCAAAAAATGCGGGCCCGTTCGTATCGACAGCCAGCGTTGTGCCCGCCAAGAACAACGGGCAGAACAGAGCAAATGCCCAATAAAATGTCTTTTTCATATCAATCAGCACAAATACGGGCCCGAAACGGTACATAGGGCCGGGAAAACAGGCCAAAAGACCAATCAGAACCATCATGGTTCATCTAAAAAGCCTAAACGGCCTTACATGAGTACTGCAACTGTAATTCGCGCTCTTTCTAAAAGAAGATGCGACTTGTAATCCTAGCCTGATCTATTCATCAACGTCGTGACGGAAATGGATAGATTGCGTCAGATCAAGGGCCTATTGGTGAATAGATCAGGCTAAAAGGAGCCGTTGCCACCACCCAGCTCTTCCCGCTTCGTGCATTTCGCGCTCTTCGTGGTGGCTTTAACTGCTTTTAGGTAATCAGAACGTACACCCGAAACCCTGACTTCGTAACACAATGTTACATATCGCCTTCCATGGATGATTGTAACGCGTTTTGACGTGTTGTTTTTTTACCATTCACAAACCTTTTCACTATTGCGAATCCCG
>JAPKCZ010000640.1 GCA_028822745.1 Kiritimatiellia bacterium
AGACCGCCAATCCGGAGCAACTGGCTGACCTCGCCGCGCAGCAGCGCAAACTGGCGAGAGAGTGTAAAGTACTTTTTCCAGCGCCGCTGCCGTCACCCGTTGAACCTGTTGAGCCTGCCGAAGTGGCTCCCGCAGAAGAGGTAGGAGAAGTGCCTGAGGAAGCTGCTCCCCTTGAGCCCGTCGAGCCGAAGATCGACACCGAACCTGAACCCGCCGTTGAAGAACCGGAACCTGCCCCGATTCAGCCGGCCCCTGAGCCGCACCCGAACATTGGGGCAGCTCACCGTCACTTGATCGAAGCGGCTGCAAAGTTGGAGTCTGGCGACCGCGACGCGGCGATCACCAGCCAGAAACAAGCGGCCGATGCCCTGCGCTACTTCATCCTCGAGTATGCACTGAAGTATGTCGCCGTGCCCCCACCGGCCCCGCCGGCAGATCCTGCACCATCTGACGATGCCGTGCCCGATGACAGCGAGTTACAACTTTTCCTCCCCGGCTCCCTCACCGGAAAGCGCCCCAAGGGCGGGCGCGTCGAATGGCAGGTGCTCGGACGTCGCGACCGCGCCGCATTGAATGAAAACTTCGCGCGCGAGTTGCCCCTCGAATACCGTGCGATCCTTAAGGACTATTACGAACGGTTGACGGAATAAATTGATGAACAAGAAATGGATAACTATGGACACTAATCTTTGGAAAGTAGATCGCCGGATCCGAAAAGGAAGCTACTTGAAATTAATTCGTGCAAATTCACGTAAATTCGTGGTTCTCCTCATCGTGGGCTATCTGACGTGCCTCCTGCCCAGACCTGCAACGGCTCAGCAGGACGGTGCCCCCGAGCTGAGTGCTGAGGCCTCGCGCGCTATTGACAAGGGGCTCATTCATCTTCTGTCGATCCAGAAAGAGGACGGTTCTTGGGACAGCAACGGAGAAGGCGGGCATGCCGTTGCAATCACCTCACTCTCTCTGATGGCATTTATGTCGAAAGCGCACTTTCCTGGGTTCGGCCAATACGGGGATCAGTTGGATCTCGGGATGAAATGGCTACTGAAGGAGTCGAAGGGGCGGCCCGATGGCTATCTCGGCACGGTAATGTATGAGCACGGGCTCGCCACCCTAGCGCTTTCGGAAATGTGGGGGATGGCGCGCGACCCCGAGGATGACGATGCGATCCAGAAGGCACTCGAAAAGGCCGTCGACGTGATTTTACGCTCACAAAATCCTGGAGGCGGGTGGCGTTACCAACCACAGGCGGACGGCGGCGAAGACACTTCTTGTACCCAGACCGTGTTCCACGCCTTGGCCTCAGCCCGTCAGGCAGGGATCTACGTTCCTAACGCGACAATTGCAAAAGTGGCGAAGTATTTGGAAAGTGCGCATGACCCAAGCACCGGAGGCTTTACCTACACCCCGAACGGCAACCGTAACGTTACCCCGGCTTGCACCGCGGGCGGCGCCTACATTGCTCAGCTCGCGGGACTGCGGGACACCGAGATGACCAACTCCGCGTTGAGGCATCTCAAAAGTCAGGCACCCGGCATTATCACCGGTGGTGGCCGATACTATTACTATACACACTACTATGCGATCCAGGCGATGGTGCAGGCAGGCGATGATGAATACGCCAAGTGGTATCCCCAGATTCGTGACGCGCTCATCTCTAGGCAAAATGAAAAGGGCGCCTGGGATAAAGGCAGTAGTCACGGTGGAGGTAGTTATTCGACCCCTATGGCGATCATTATCTTGGCTACACCGCATCGTTACATCCCGATTTATCAGAGGTGAGAAGCATGATTATGCCAAGAAACATAATCAAGTTCTGCAACTGCATTATATGCTTGGCCGCATTGCTGATGTCCGCCCAGAGCAGTTTAGCATTTGATGCTACGCCGGCCAACATCCCGAAGACCAAGATCACAGCGCTCGAGGCGGATCTTCAGAAAAACGACAAACGAACTTCTTCGGTAAGGAAACGCAGAGCGTGTAAGACTGTGGTTCGCGACGCGGAACATCTGCTCGAATCGTAT
>JAPKCZ010000641.1 GCA_028822745.1 Kiritimatiellia bacterium
TGTTCGCCAAGCCAGCCTTTGGTGACAATATGATTACCACCTGCCAGCTCCCGTCCGATGAAATCCACCCAGGCCTTGACGCTGCCGTAATGGTGTTCGAGCAGGCGTTCGTCACCGTGACACTGGTACAGATACCATACGAGCATCGGATAGGCGGCATTCTGGGAAACGTCGCTTTGTCGGTTCATCCCCGGCAGCCTGGGCACGATATCTGAAAGGTCGCCGTTCCCGGACCCGGCCAGCGGAATACTCCGCGCCACGTCGGTCCATAGGCTGGGCATGCGCTTGCGGGCCGACAGACTTCCGAAGTAGCTTGCCGGCTCATTGTAGAATATCGGCTCGCGGTGCAGGCAGTCCAGAAGGAACCCCTTCAACGCCACCCTCATAGTACGCTGGATGTTCCCGTGAATTTGGTTGAACAGTTTGTTGGAGCAGGCGAACCGCCCGTACATGTCGATGTCGCTGTAGACTTCGCGCCCCATCACGGTCTCGGGCGTCGGTTTCCCTTTGAGCCCTTCGACGCGAACGTACCGCACAGGGTGAATCGTAAAGCGAGCTGCATATGTTTCGCCGGCAGGCTCGCCCTTGAGGATGTAGGTGTCCTTCTCGCCGAGTTCATAGTGGATGGTGACCTTGTCGCCGGATTGGCCCTTGGCTTTGACGAGCATCCAACCGCTGAAGTACCGGTCGAACTCGAACATCCATCCGCCGCTCTTGTGTTTGGTTATCTTGATCGGCTTGAAAGTGTCCTGAACCTTCATCGCTGGTGCGGTTTGACTTCTCAATCGGCCTTTGGGGGCGGCGAGAACGGAGACATTGCTCCACTTGCTGTGGTCGAAGCCGGTCTTGCTCCAGCCAGGTTTTTCGCATCTGGCGTCATAGGTTTCGCCGGCGACGAGTTGGTTGGCTCCGACCGGTCCGCGGGCGGTCTTCCAGGTCTTGTCGGTCAGCAGTTGAGTCTCGGTTCCATCATTGTGGGTGATCGTCATCTGCATGAGAGCTCGCGGCGGATATCCCCAGGGTCCGCCCTTTTCCCACGGCAGGACGCTGGCCGCGCTGTACCAGCCGTTGCCCAGCATTATGCCGATCGCGTTGGCGCCGGGCTTGAGGAAACTCGTGACGTCGTAGGTGCGATACATCACCTCCTGGGAGTAGTCCGTCAGTGTGGGCGAAAGAACATCGTCAGAAACCTTCTTGCCGTTGATGTACAGTTCGCTCCAGCCCAGCCCGGAAAATCGCACGCGCGCTCGCTTGATGTCCTTAGTCACGGCGAACTCCTTCCGCAGCAGCGGCGAGGGCGCGACAGCGGAAGCCCGTATCGCGAGGATGCGGTTGACCTTCACAACGGGGGGGAACTTCGGGGACTTGCCCGCATCGTAAACCTTGAATTCGAGGATGCCCGTAGACGGCCCGTTCGAGTCGAATTCAAGCTTGAGTTTTGATGTGGCAATCTCTTTGAAGGTTGTCGTGTTGTACCTATCGCCTTCAACGCCCAGGCCGACCGGATTCTCGACCGGCATGAAAGCCTTGCCATCCCAGTAGAGAACTCGCACTGCCTTGGGCAGCCGCACGCCGGCTTTATCGTCGAACCAGTACACATCAGTACTGTCGACATTGACCGGCTTGGGCCATTCGTATTGAATCCAGTGGGTCCCTTTTTGAGGCCAATTGCCATAGGCGCCGTAGCGTTTGTCATTGGAGTTGGTCAGCTTGAACCCGTCATTGACTGCATCCAGCGACTCGTGCCCCGAGACAAAGGACGTTGACGGCTTCGCGGCCAATGCAACATTGCGCCGGCCCGGCTTTGCGGTATCCAGATGCTCAAGAGGCGGCTTGGGGGGCGCGACCCCGATCCATTGGCCCTTCCAGTCGCTTGGTTCCATGAGCCCCATTTCGAAGCGGGCCGGCCGGCTCCACGTCGATGGGCGGCCCTGATGGTCCCAGACGCGAACTTTCCAATAGCACTGCTCATCGCTTGAGAGTGCTTTCCCTCGGTATTCGACGTTTACCGAGCGGTCGGAATT
>JAPKCZ010000642.1 GCA_028822745.1 Kiritimatiellia bacterium
ATCTGGTGCGCATTCTCAAGCACAACCTCCGCAAATGTAGGTAGACGAACCGCAGGTGATTCTTCTGAATCCTCCGACGCCGCATCACGTACAGGCACCATAGCCTCACCGCGGCTCTGAATCGTGAACCCACGGCGAGCGCTTGTCGCGGTTGTCCACGCGCAAAAGCGTTCATTGGCAACGAGTGCCGTATAGTCGTCCTTAGCCATAAATCAATCCGTTACCCCGAAATTAGTCTTCACTTTCTTCCCATTTCAAAATGCGAAGATCACCTTTGCTGCGCACCACAATACACGAAACCTTGCGTTCAACACCCTTCATTCTCCCTGTGGAAGTAATTCGATAGTATTGCGAAGCTTTCGTTGTCACATACGCCTTACGCCCGCCCTGGCTGAGTTCAGGAACGCTCCGGAAAAGATCCGCGTCGTCTTCGAAAAACTCCGGTTCTGTCGTCCCATCATCACCTTCGAAGCCCTCGAGTTCTTCAAAAATGGCTCCAGCAACCAAATCGGCAATCCCCTCCGGATCCGGCAACGTCATCAATACACGCCTAGAGGCCGCGTTAACATTGATTTTTTTACCCCCATAAGTCGTCAATAGATCCGCAATACCGGAGACAACAACGGGTTCTCCGTCATCACCTGATTCCCCCGCCAAAAGCCCCCCATAAATAATCGCCTGGGTGAAACCCTTAATTCTGATCAGTTCATCCACAGAATAAAGCGCACCATTACGTGCGCCATATGGATTCTCGAGGGTCGCATAGTAGTCTTCCGTTTCGGCACCGTCGCTGCGTTCTATATCGTCTTTATCGACCCAATCGAGGAACGCTTCAATCAGGTCTGGCCATAAGTCCTCTGGAATATCGCCCACCGCCAGTATGGGCTCCCACTCCTCTTCTTTCGTCAGTAGATTCACATTGCGACGCGCCTGTTCAGTCACAATCGCAAGGTGGAACTCCCCCTCCCCTAAAGGATAGGTGGCCGATAGCGAGCTCCCTTGTGCCAGTCGTTTTGCATCCAGGTACCAAGGATCATCCTCGGGCGGTTCTTCCTCGTAATTCGGGTCGATCTCGAGGATCTTTTCCATGATCATCTTGGCCAGCTCAACACCGGAATGGGCAAGACTCGCCGCCTTGTGCCGTTTGCGGTAATAGGAGGTAATCCTAGCTTCGATATGGGCATCAAAAGCCATATTACTGATAAACATGGCCAACATCCCGATTACCCAGAGCACAAGAATGAGCGCCGAGCCCCCTTTCGCGGAAGGAACGCCTCTCGTCACATGTTGTACGTCATCCGTTTTCATATCGTTCACTTTGCAGGCCACGACAAGGGTGCCACGGGCAGATCCACAATACGTTTCACTTCTAAAGGCTCACGCCCCTCGTCCACAGGCTCCACATAAACCGTTAATTCAACCGACAGCGGGATCCGGTTGGTCTCTTCCCACTCATCCAGCCATTCAATCTCTTCTGCGTCTTCTTCCATCTCCGGGTCGCGACAGCGAACATTAAAGCCACGCACATACGTTGACAGGATGCGCGGCTCGATTTCCTCAGCATCAAAATCATCTAACTCTTCAAGCAACCCCCAAGCACGTACCCGTAGGCCAATGGTCTCGTCATCCGTCTCACCAAAAAGCTGCACGCGATGCGGGCCCGCCCCAAACCGCTCACCCCGCCCCACCAGTGAAGGACCGATTTTCACCCAGGAAATCCTATCCAGGGAGCCAACGCCCTCGCCCTCATCCTCCAACCAGAATCCATAGCGTTCATCAATGCCGGTTGACGGATAGTAGGCTGACCGAAGCGCAATCACGATTTGCTCCAGCACGAAATCACCGTGATGCAAATTCTCGGACATCGTCATGCTGCGCTTCCAGGCGATGATGACGGTTGAAAATGTCATGTAGGCCGTCGTCGTCACCGCGGCCAGAATGGCGAGGCCGAGCAAAAGCTCGATCAGCGTGAATCCCGCATGCGACCGAACGTCTATGTCGTCTCGCCGCTTCATATGT
>JAPKCZ010000643.1 GCA_028822745.1 Kiritimatiellia bacterium
CACTGACAACATCGTTGTTTGTTCGAAAATTCGAACGCCTAGTTTGTTAACCAGAATGTCTTTTAGACCGAGGCATAACCGCATCGGGTCAACAACGCCATCCTGCCCGGTTTTATCCCAATACCCAGCAAAGAACGTTTGGGAATTTGCTTGTTCACGAATCTGTTCCTTGTCGAACCAAACAACGTCCCTGCCCTCTTCTCTTAACTCCTCATATTCTTCGCATAGGGTTTCCGCCGATTCTCGATTAAGGGCGACGTTGGTCGCACCCGTCTGCTCATAGCGTACATCTATATCGTACTTGTCGAGTGTGGCTAATAACTCCTTCATATTTTGTGTACCCAGAGCATCCAAATCATCAGCTTCACCTGGAAAGCGTGCACCTATATTCGTTTCCCCATGAGCAATACTGGTGGTCAGGAACCCGCCACAACGCCCAGATGCACCGTCTCCCACAAACGTTTTATCGATGATAATAATATCTGCTTCCGGCCGCCGTTCCTTGGCTTGCATGGCAGCCCAAAGACCGGTGAATCCACCGCCCACAATTAGTAATTCACAATCTGTGTCTTCCGATAAAGAGGGCAATAGTTCCAGCATTATCTGTGGGTCATGCCAAAGGGGGCGAGCAACAGCATCTTTCAATGCATCGTGGTGTTTAAACATAAGACTTGATTAATCTGATCTAAAAAACCATTTTAACCACCTCGGACATGGTTTGTTAATGCTTTCGCTACAAAGGGGGGACACTGATGACTTAATGACTTAAGAACTGGTCAGCAAGCAGGCTGGTTTCTCTTTGCACGCTGTTGTTGCGTGCAAGTCTAACCAGCGTAAGATGCTTGAGCGCTTGTGCATGTACATCACGTGCCCGGCAATTTCAGAGCAGCGCTTGTCTCTGGCCAGCAACGTCAATGTGATTGTCGCTTTTAAGACCCCCTACGATGATGGCATTTTTCATTTGGTTTTGAGCCCAATGGAGTTTATGGCCCCTTTGGCGGCGCTGGTTCCGAAACCGAGGGTAAACCTCATTGGGTTTCATGGGTTTTCTATCGGGGCGGCCTTCCGCCCGATAGCCTTTTGCGTGAATTTGTAGTACCAAAAAAGCCAGCAGATGATTCAGGGCTAGATCATCCTGGTAACAAGGCCTATTCGATGACATGGGCACAGCGTCGCAATGGCGCCCACTGAGGAGGTGTTCGCGATCGAGGGGCCGCCGCGCCGGATAGAGAAGTGTGAGAAGTGCGGTGGCAAGACAGAACGTCGCCCGGGAGATCATTGTCAGTATTGAAGACCCTCTGGTGATCGCCAATGTGTCGAACCATTCGGATTCTGAAGCATCGTGGCCTGGATGAGGCATCTCAGGCCAGGAACCGTTCACCGCCAGCCGGACTATTCGATTACCCGTCGCTACTTTTCTGACGCTTGAAAGCATGGCGGAATATATTGCGGTCTGGCGTAGTCAATCTGGCACGAGATAGGGGAATTCACCGAAACCCAGGCGCATAATTCATCACCTTAACCTGATTTTTATCGGGAACTACGATCAAGCCCATGTTTGAAGGCGCTGATGTACACGGCTGTTTGTCCAAAAAGATGGTTTATTCTTACTATCCTCAAACGCCTCTGCTTCAGTTTAAATTAGCAGAAGTGTCTCTTAGCAAACAGGGTTAGGTGATGCCCTCTGGGCTAACAACACATACTTTTCCACTAAACTGAGGTGTTCTGGATTTTATTCAACGATGGCGTATGCCCTTGTCTTCAACATGTCAAAGGAACTTGGCTTGAAATTCGTGTCCACGACCCGATGGTTGATGTAAAGGCGGAGAGGAAATGTTTCAATGTCCTGGTCAACAAATTTGGATAGCCGACGGCGTCTTACTAGTGACCTAAATGAGAGCGAACAACTATGTACATCACCTTAACCGTGTTTTTTGTCTATCTCTCCATGCTGATTGCATTGGCGGTGTGGAGCCGACAGGAATCCCAGTCGCTCAAAGGCTATTTCCTCGCGGG
>JAPKCZ010000644.1 GCA_028822745.1 Kiritimatiellia bacterium
CACATAGTCTTGTGATCGCTTGTCCCAGATCTCTCCCATTTTCAACAGCAATTGTGCGCGTTCCTGAAAGCGAAGGGAAGACCAAGCTGGGAATGCACGATGGGCAGCATCAATTGCGCGTTGGGTTTCAGCAGCACCTGCATCAGGAATACGTGCCCAAACACTTCCATCTGACGGGTTCATGTCGTCAAATTGACCAGGAGCAGCTTGCCATTGGCCATCGATGTAAAGGCCTTTGATAACCGGGCCGGAAGAAACATTGTCGAGCATATCTATTTCCTTTCAAAATCACCATCGCGACGCCGAAAAACCTGAACGCGAGGTCGTCGGTAAATCTCGATGACCAGCGGTTTAACGTCGGATGCGGTGGTTGGTGAAGATGGCGAAGCAATCGATTTCGCCGTTGTTGTTACAGTTGTCCTTTGCATTGCAGATCGCGTGCGTGCATTTTTTGCAGCCAGTTCAATCTCTTCCAATACAGCGCCTAGACGGGGCGTGACCACACGGTCCACTTGCGCTTGGGTGACTGATGTGGGTTTGGTGGCGGGCATTGAATCCGCTGAAGTCGCAGATGCGTGTTGCACTAGATCTTCGATGTTCAACCCGATTTGCTGGTTCGCAGTATACCGAGGTTGCGGGCGCGCTTCGACCAATGAGCTGGCTTGCACCCCGTTTGATTGTACTGGGACAATATTTGTCTTAGTCGTATGCGCACCATTGCTGCCTACACCGAGATAGGCTTTTTGCACGGCAGGGTCAGTGGCCAATCGTGCGGCGGTGTCTTCATGCTTGATCCGCGTATTTTCCAGTAAGTAACCACGGTCCGCAATTGCAAGACTTTGTTTCGCGTTTTGCTCAACCAAAAGGATGCCGATGCCAAGTTTCTTCACCGTTACAAGATTTTGGAACAATTCTTTGCATAGAAGCGGTGACAAGCCGAGCGATGGTTCGTCCAACATCAGAATTTGCGGTGCTGACATCATCGCGCGGCCAATTGCAAGCATTTGCTGTTCGCCACCTGACATCGTGTGCGCGACTTGCCCTTGGCGTTCTCGCAGTTTGGGAAATAACTGCAAGACGCGGTCGAAATTGGTGCTTTCGTCGCGTCGGGCTTGATTTAAATATGCGCCAAGTAACAGATTTTCTTTGACAGTCAGATCACCAAAAATTCCGCGCCCTTCTGGCACTAGGGCGACCCCATGCTCTACGATCTGGTCTGGCGACAATTCGGCGAGCGGCGCTAAATTCAGTGTTACATTGCCATTCACTTTGCCTTCGCAAATACCAGATATTGCCCGCAGTAGCGTAGATTTTCCGGCACCATTCGCGCCAAGTATGACAACGATTTCGCCCAAACCAACCCGCAGTGACACGTCCTGCAGCGCAGGGTGTTTTCCGTAGAAGGCTGAGAGGTTACTGACTTCAAGCATCCCCATCTCCCAAATAAGCACGGATCACTTCGCGGTCGGATAAAACATCATCGGGTGTGCCTTCGGCGATTTTATTGCCAGACGACATCACGACACATCGGTCACACAACGATCTGATCGCATCCATCACGTGTTCGACCATGACCACCGTACGGCCTTCGTCGCGCAAGGCATGGATGAGCTCAATCCCAGTTTCGAGTTCCGTTGGATTTAAACCAGCCAACCACTCGTCGAGTAATAGAACCTCGGGTTCTCCGGCAAGTACTCGTGCCAATTCAACCCGCTTTTGGTCAATGTAGGTCAATGCCGTAACAGGCGCGTCGGATAAAGTATCCAGACCAACCCGTTCAAGCATTTCATGTGCAAAGTCCTCCGCATCCCTACTCCAACGGCGGCGATGGCCAAAGACAGCACCAGCCTTAACATTTTCCAAAACATTCAAACCCGGCAACAAACGCACAAGCTGAAAAGTTCGCCCGACACCTTCACGCGCAATCTTTTGCGCTGGCATGTCCGACAAACGCCGGCCTTTCATGGATATCCAACCAGCAGTAGGTTTGTACGCTCCAGAAATCATATTC
>JAPKCZ010000645.1 GCA_028822745.1 Kiritimatiellia bacterium
TTTTTGAAATCGCAGAGGTCGACGCTGAACCCTTTCCCATTCGCAGTGCGAACCCGATTTATCCGTTCCGTGCGAAGCAACGCCAGATAGAAGGGTCAGTCAGCTTAAGTTTCATTGTCGATGCCGCCGGCATGGTTCAGGATGTCGCGGTGACGGACTCGCACCCCCGTATGGTCTTTGATCAATCTGCGCTAAAAGCCGTCAGTCAATGGCGTTTCAAGCCGGGTAGCAAAGACGGAGCTGCCGTACGCGTTCGAATTCACCAGACCATCCGCTTTACCTTGGATCCATAACAACATGCACGATTTTGATTCTAACACGATGTTGCACAACGAGACGCGTCTGTTGGGGAACCGCGTGCGTCGCGGCATCTGTCTGGGCGTCGTTTTGTATACGATTTGCTGCGGACTGAGCCTGGCGCAGGAAACGGGTGATACGTTATCGACGTATTATCCAATGCCGAGCCGCCGGCCCGTTTATCTGGGTGCAAGCCCTTTTGAACCGACAGTCACCCGAAAAGAGGCTGCGTTATTACAGGCGGCGTCGAATCGCCCTACCAGTGAGACTGCCGAAGCGATCGCTTCACTACAGAGTGGCGTCTCCAAAGTATCTAGTCCGGCGCTAGACTTCGCCATAGGAAACATGCATGTCCAGAATAACGATCTGTCGGCGGCAGAGACGCATTATGTCCACGCGTTGCGGAAACTGCCCACCTTTCGCGCCGCTCAGAACAACCTTGCACGCGTCTATCTCGCACGCGATAAGCCACAGCGAGCGATGTCTGTTTTTCAAGGGTTGATTCGGGACGGCCAAGGCGATGCTCAAACGTATCTATTGCTCGCGCATGCACTGGCTTCCCTTGAGCAACCGCTGTCGGCGGAAGGCGCGTATCGGCAAGCCCTGATACTCAGTCCGGGGAGCAGCCAGGCGATGCGCGGTCTGGCGCGTACGTTTATTGCGCAGGAGCGTTACCGTGAGGTGTTGGCGTTGACGAAAGAGATGCAGGCCCATGATCCTGGGGATGCAGAGTTATGGACGCTTCGTGCGAATGCACATATCGCCCTCGAACAGCACAATGCCGCCATTGATGCCATTGAGACTGGGCGCCTGCTATGCCATCTACCAGCTGATTTGCAGATGACTTTAGGGGAATTGTATATGAACAGGGGTCAGCCTCGCGAAGCGGCGGGCGCCTACATAGCCGGGCTTCGTGACGGCAAGGGGAATGCGGGACGTGTTCTTCAGGCCGTGCATGTGTTTCTCCTGAACGACAGGGTTTCAGAAGCTGCTGAATGTCTTGCGGCGGTAACGCTGACGGTCGAGACGAGCCCTTCCATAGCGCAGCGAGCGACACTGCTTCAAGCTATGCTGGCGGAAAAGCGAGGAGAAACGAAAGAAGCGCTAGTCGTCTACACGGCCCTGCTGGAGGTCACCCCTCTAGATGGTGATGTACTGCTCGCCGTGGCCCGTTTGCAAATCGCCTTGGGGAACCATGACTTGGCTCGTGTGCCGTTTGAACGTGCGGCGCGCCTGGAAGGCTTTGAGTCACGCGGACGGATTCTCCACGCACAAATGGAAGTGCAGCAAAAACGTTATGCGGCGGCAATTCTTCTTCTTGAGCAGGCGCAAGTTTTTGATGAAAATCAACACGTCACTCGGTATCTCGATCAGTTACGTCGGCTATCACGCCCATAGGTTTGCGTTGCGCGCAATTGTTGTGTAGGAACCGTTGCCGGCGTTTCGGTTGATGTTGTAAGCCTGATCTATTCATCTCGTTTCTGCGAAGAAACCCAAATGCAATGAATTGAACCACGGATTACACTGATATCACGGATTGCGCTGGTGTCGTCGCATTTAGCGATTCATCGTATGGCCTTCGACCGAACAGCGTGGGCGCAGTCCAAATACGCCGACTTTATAAGAACCGTCGGAGGGACCGCTCGCCATCACGCCACCTGGCAAGTATTGCTTCAAGCCATCGGAATCAACGGGGTCACCCTTCTACACTTC
>JAPKCZ010000646.1 GCA_028822745.1 Kiritimatiellia bacterium
GCGCTCGCTGTCAATAACGTGTATAGGGTATTTACTTGCTTCATCATGGGGCCAACTATACCTTTCCTGTTTGTTATGTGTCAAATCGGTTGATGGTCAGTTGCCCTTTATATTCTGTTCTACGTAGGAACAGGGGTAATTATTTGGGTTACTACTGATTTTGTGATCTTTTCTCGATGCCCGCATGACGCTATGTCGTGTCGGCTCATGCTTGGAACTTAAAGATGGTACATTCTATATATACATTTTGGCGGTCATTCGCTATTCAAACGTCACTATTGATGGTTTTAGGGACGATGTTCCTTTTTCCAGTGTCGTCGCGTTCGCAGGACGCGATGGTTGTTGACGGCGTGGCTGCGCACGTGAACAAGCACGTCGTGACGATGGGGGAGATTCTTGAGGTCGTTGAGCGCGTTCGTCCTCAATTGATGGCAAATTACAAAGGGAAAGCCTTGCAGGCGCAGCTGGCTCGTACGTACAAACGTGCATTGAATTCGATCATTGAACGTTTACTCGTTGTGGATGCGTACAATGCAGGTGACGCCAAACTGCCGCCGTGGGTCCTCGAACAGCGCGTTGAACAACACATCGTCAATCGCTACAATGGGGATCGCAGCGAACTTCTGGGTATCTTGGTCAAAGAAGATCAGACCTACGAAGAGTGGGAAGAGGAATTTGAACATCGAATGATTGTCGCACTGATGCGCAGCAATTATGTCGAACAGAATATCGAAGTGTCGCCCCTTGCGATTCAGCAGCAATTTGAAGAAAATCTCGATAAGTACCGCGTGCCGCCAACCTACCGCGTGAGCATGATTCAGGTGATGCCCAAAGAGGACGATGTGGCTGATGCACGTCAACGTGCGGAGGATGCGCACGCGCGAATCGTGGCTGGCGAGGCTTTTGCCGATGTGGCCAAAGCCGTTTCCGATGACAAGCGCGCCGAATCTGGTGGTGATTGGGGTTGGGTAAAGGCGCATCTCGTACGCCCCGTCCTGCGTGAAACGTTGCTCAAACTTAAGAACGGACAGACGAGCGGCATTGTTCACGCCGACGGCGTATTTTACATTATGCATTTGGTTGATTCAAAACAAGAGACAGATGCCTCCTTCGAAACGATGCAGCCGCTGATTGAGCGTGAACTTCGTACGCAAGCTTCCGAGGAGCTTTACGCGTTCTGGCTCAATCGTTTGCGCGGTAAAGCATACATCAAGGTTTTCGACGCAAAACCGTGAACACTGGCAGTCCTTCAGAGGTGCGCGCCGTCCTTGCCGAATTAGGCATCCGTCCTAACACACGTCTTGGTCAGAATTTTTTGATCGACCGTAACGTCTCGCGCATTTCGATTGAGCGCGCGCATGTTTGCGAAGGCGACCACGTTCTCGAAATTGGACCCGGCCTTGGCATCTTGACCGAAGCGCTGCTTGGTGCCGGTGCACACGTTCATGCCGTTGAGTTGGACCGAAAGTTGCATGCCTTTCTGGCGCAACGATTCTGCGATACGCCTGAACTTACGCTTATTCACGGTGACGGTCTTGACCAAGACTTCGACGCACTGTTTGACCCAAATGGTGATTTTCGGATTCGAAAAGTGGTCGCAAATTTACCCTATTCGTCGGGGACGCGTATGTTGGTTGCTATGATTCAATCGCAACATAGACCCGACCGCATTGTGGTTACCCTTCAACGCGAAGTGGCGCAGCGAATTTGCGCAGCAGCGGGGACGTCGGCCTACGGTTTGCTCAGCGTGTGGGCCCAGCAGGCCTACGCGACGCGCCTGGAGCACCGGATTGGCGCGCGCTGTTTCTGGCCACCACCGGATATAGAGTCGGCCATTGGCCGCCGGGAAGCGCTCCTGAGCGCGCTGGTCGTACTTGGCGCCCAGGCGTAGGTTCACGGCCAGCGGAGCCGGGGTGTAGAGGAACATGGAGTCGAAGCGACCCAGGTAGCCCACGAGGTTCGCGCTCACGAGCCCGCCCACCGACCAGGTGTAGCGATGGTTGTCGTAG
>JAPKCZ010000647.1 GCA_028822745.1 Kiritimatiellia bacterium
GAAGAGAATCGAGGCAGCGCTGAGACGTCCCGCATATTCAGGACTGAACCGAGAGCGATCCAGAAGCGCCACAGGGGGAGCATCGCGCGAGGGCTGGCTAGTAGACGGCGCCATCGGCACTGCATGCCTCCACCAGATGGAGAAGCGCACGGCAGAAGGCCGAAGGGTAGGCACCGGCAAGGGAGATCTTTTTCGCGCGCCGGCCGTCCGCCAGCGTCACGTAAGCATGCCGCGCCAGCGAGCCGTGTTTGTGGCCCTTGGGACAGCGACGTGAGAGCGTGCTAAGGTGGGGCAAATGCCCTATGAGCCGCCCTGGCTTTTTCCAAATTTCCACAGGCAAAACCCCGGGTGGCGTACGAAGACCAAAAGCACACATGTCAAAGACTGCCTGCTCGACAAAGTCCAGGTTCCCTATGGCGATCAACTCGGGGGTCGACCAGATCAAGGAGTACATCGGGTTCTCGATGGTGAAAAACGTGTTCGAGGCCACGCAGGCCCAAAGGATTCGCAGCAACATTCTCAATTGCAAGTTTCCTTCGAGTTCAGCCGGCCGCAGTTTGGACCCCCAGGGGTTGGTGTACGTTCGGGAGCCTCCAAATGAGAATTGCACGATTGTCCAGCTTTTGCACGGGATCCCAAAGGCCAAATACCTAAACTTCTTCCCAAGGATATCCTGGATGAGCGCGGTCACCACCGCGGCACAAGTGAGGTCCGAATTTGCGTCCAAGGTTTTTCCGTCAGGGTAGGCTTCGTAAGCCCGAGTTTCCCAGCCCGCGTTCGAGAACACCTTTCCTAATTTGCCCACCCCCGCAAACCCATCCACCATGGCCTTACGACGCTCGGAACGATCACGATCGAGACAACGGAGACTGAGTGCTTCTTTCAGGTTCTTCGGGACGGTGTGGGGGGCGACCTCGGCCGTCACAGTTGGCTGAGGTAATTCTCGTGAGGCATCGACGGTACCGTCAGCACCTATAGACGTCAACGGGCCCGTGGACGGCGACCTAGGACCCCAGGATAATGAACACGGACTGTGCGGAAGGAGCTCGGGGACTTCGACGTTCACAAGCTCGCTAGAAATCTCTTCACTAGTTTGGTCGATGTAGCGGGGGATGGGGATGGAGATTGGGTCGAAACTTTCCGCACCACGAGTCGCGGCGCCATGGGCATCCTGGGCATCGAATGGGCCAACCCCAGATGGGAACACGTGATCCTCGAAACCCTGGTTACACACGGCGCAAGCAACATCAGACAAATTAACAACATCAGGGAACACATACTGGTGGTTCGCGAAGTCCTCGCGATACTTCCCCCCTTCTGGATCAAACCGTTTTCGTACACGTCATTCGAGTCATCCCTCCCCCAGACTGGAGTGGCCCACAACATAAGGTACCAGCGGCTCTCCCACATCTTCCCAAAGGCCCTCGTCGCTGCACACGGTCGGCGTAACGGGGGTAGACGGTCGGGGGGCCACGGGCGGTCGAGGGCACGGATCAGCAACGGAAACGAGGTCGACGAAATCGGCGGGAGCGACGGAAACGGGATCACCAAAACGAGCAGAGGCCCACGCAGGCCACGGAGCAGAGGCACGGAGGGCGGCAAAACGGGACGGATCGTCGGCGGGGTTACTTTTCGTACCGACCCAAACGAGTACGAGCTCGGTACGGGACAGGATCGACCAACCAAGCATACCACGGAGGCTGGCATTGAAACGGCGGGACGACGACCGACCTTTGCAGTAAGCACCGACGACCACACGGGAGTCAACGAAAACGACACGGCGTCGAGCACCACGGGACTGACAAAGCACGAGTCGGCGGAGTTCCAACTTCACCGCCTCCATCTCCTGTATGTTAACGTGTTCCCTACGACGAAAGCGTTTTCCCCCCAGGTTTCTCCAAGGCAAACTGCCAACTAACTCTTCTATATCCGCCTGTAGGCCTTCCATGGACGACGGGTGGAGAAGATCATATTCAAGACTATCGATGGTGTCGAGACGCACGTATTCC
>JAPKCZ010000050.1 GCA_028822745.1 Kiritimatiellia bacterium
ACAAACGCACGTGTCGAAACGGATGGGAACATTATTACCAGTCAGGGACCCGGCACAACGATGGAATTCGCACTGGCGCTGATCGCGCACATTGCCGGAAACGACAAAGCGAAGGAAGTGGCGGCGGGATTGATTCTGCCACCGGAAACCAAGTGTGCCTCTGCGCCAGCTGATTGAAGCGGCGCAGAGACGCAACCTGGATAACTTAGTCGTCGCGTTCGCGTGATTTTGCTTCGCTGACGACGATGGCACGATCTTGGATCTTGGTGCCGCTTAAACCCTTAATGGCCTTTTCTGCCTGTGCTTGATTTTCCAACTCAACAAAACCGAAACCTTTTGGTTTTCCGTTTGAGCGGTTTTCAATCATTCGCACGGACACAACCGAGCCATACGATGAAAAGATCTTAGTGAGATCATTCTTCGATGTGCTGTAAGGCAAGTTGCCGACATAGAGCTCTACGGCGCCCTTCTGCCCACTTTTGCCGTCGCGTGACCCTTGCGACGAAGCGCGTCCACCGCCACGGTTGCCATTGCGATTGGCGCCGCGATTGTTGTTACGCGACCCGGCAGATCTGGAACGTCCACCACGGTTAGCGGAACCACGATTGCCAGATGGCGATTTAGTGCGAATGCCTTCGGGAATGAGGCGTCCAATAATAATACCGGTTACAAACCACATCAGCGAAAAAAGCGCGATGAGCGGGGTTGCGGTAGTGATGCTAGTTACATCGGAATACATATGCGTACCTTCCTTTTATGTGTCTTTCGGTTCCTGCCAGTCGGAGTGGGTTGGAATTGACTGGCGTCTTAGCGTACTTCCAGGAAGCCTTCGAGCTTCCGGAGACGCGTTGGGTGACGGAGCTTGCGCAGTGCCTTGGCCTCAATCTGCCGAATGCGCTCACGTGTCACGTTGAATTGCTTCCCGACCTCTTCGAGCGTACGGGAATAACCATCAGTGAGGCCAAATCGATAATCAAGAACTGCCTTCTCACGGTCCGTGAGCGTTTCAAGAACGTCTTTCAGACGATCCCGCAACATCCCAAAGGCCGTCATTTCAGACGGGTTCTCAGCCGATTTATCCTCAATGAAATCACCAAAATGTGCATCGTCGCCGTCGCCCACGGGGCTTTGTAGCGAGATGGGTTGCTGCGCCATTTTATAGACGGCACGGACACGCTCAACGGGCATCTCCATTTCCTCAGCTGCTTCTTCGGGCGTGGGCTCGCGACCCAGTTCCTGAACCAGCTTCTTTTGAATGCGCAGCAACTTATTGATCGTCTCGATCATATGTACAGGAATTCGGATCGTTCGCGCCTGATCCGCGATCGCACGCGTCGCCGCTTGGCGAATCCACCATGTCGCATAGGTGCTGAACTTGTAGCCTCGGCGATACTCGAACTTCTCGACGGCTTTCATCAAGCCGGTGTTACCCTCTTGAATCAGATCGAGAAAGGAGAGGCCGCGGTTCATGTACTTCTTAACGATGCTGATGACGAGACGCAGGTTAGCCTCAACCATTTCCGTGCGCGCTTTTTGCCCTTTACTCATGGCCGTGTGAAGCGCAGCAAATTTGTCACCCAGTTCGTGATCGTGCATCAAGGCCATGTCCTGGATTTCACCAATACGTACTTCCGATTCGGCCAGAGATTCTTCGCGTTTGCGGCTCTTGCGGCCACGTTGCATGCTCTTCACATTCTCGGTGTGTGTTTGAAATTCCTCGTAGCGCGCTTCCGCTTCGCCCGCCATGGTCTCAATGACCTTCTGCTTAAAGTGCAGATGGTCATATAAGTCGGCGATGCTCTTACGGGTCCGCTCGAGCCCCTTCAAATGCTTATCGCGGTCGGCCTGATTCAGGGACTTCTTGCCGAGCAAAGCGTAAATCTCGACCATTCGGTCGTTCTTGCGCTGAATATTCTTCTTAAGACGGGCAAGGACGGCCATGTACTTCTCGCGACTGTCGACGTACTTATCAATGACAACGCGATCAAAACGCTCACTGCCTTCTTCGAGGCGACCCGCCAGATCCAAATACATTTTCGTGGCAAAACCAAACTTGTTGAACAGTTCACGGCTTGCGATTTCAGCCTCTTCAATGCGTTTACAAATTTCGACTTCCTGCTCGCGCGTCAAAAGCGGTACCTGCCCCATCTGATGTAGGTACATGCGAATGGGATCATCAAAAAAATCGAGCTTGGCTTCACGCGCATTGCGCTTCTCGGATACGGCTTTCTTTTTGTATCGGTCCACATCCGAGGACTCAATGATTTCGACGTCCATGCCGCGCAGCATGACCAAGTACGATTCGAGCTCTTCAGCACGAATGACATTATTGGGAATGATCTCGTTGATATCGTCGAACGTCAGATAGCCCTGCGATTCAGCCATCTTGAGCAGCTCACGCAACTTCTCGTTGCGCTGTTCACGCTCTTCAAGGGTCAACGTGCCATCACCCTCGTTTTTGCTGGCTTCGCGCACCTGATCGTCAAGGGCCTTGGCAGACTTTTTACTTAGCTTACGCGGTGTTTTCGTCTTCGCAGCTTTTTGGGAAGCGGGTGCCGCTTTCGTGGCGGCCTTCTTCGTGGCAGCGGCGACCTTCTTTACCGGAGCCTTCGGTTTAGCGCCCGACTTGGCTTTGGGTGCAGACTTCGCGGATGCGGGTTTTCGCTTCGGAGCCGCCGCTTTTACCGTTTTAGTAGAGGACCGCTTTGCGGCCTTCTTTTTACCGGCAGATGCGCTCGTCTTCTTGACGGCCTTTTTCGCACCCTTGGCGGAACTCGCCTTGGTCGTTTTACGGGTGGCGGAGGACGCCTTCGCCGACGTGGTCGACTTTGCTGCCTTTTTCTTGGTAGACGTTGCTTTTGTGCGGGCGGCGACTGTAGAGTTCTTTTTGGTCATACTTGCTCGTTTTCGATGCGGGTTGCATGCGTTATAAACTAGGTATCGCGACTAACCTGTTATGGGAGCGAACACACGTTCCCCAAATGCAAAATTGCAACACTAGGGAATTTCTCATACACAAATCAAGTAAAATTGTATAATGATACAACTTGACCCACATTGGGCATCCAAGCTATTCTAGTTGTATCTTCTCGGAACAAGGGATTTCATTAAGTGATAAGTAGGAAGGATTTATCAATGAACACACAGGTGCTTAGCGCAATTTTATGTGGTATAATGGGCGTTACGACGCTTTCTACAGTGGGGGCCACGTTTGACCCTGCAGTACAGCTATCCAACATCCAAGGCCAGGTCATGGTCAAAATCCCTGGGTCAGGAACCTATGTAGAGGCCGAAGAAGGCCGCGCATATCCATACGGAACGATCTTTCAGACCGCTGAAGGCGCGACGGCGAAAGTGTCCCTGGGCGACGGGACCTCCGCCAGCCTCTCCGCAGAGACCACCGTTAAGTTTTCTTCCGACAGTGACTCCAACCGCCACATTGTCATGTCGATTATCGCGGGACGCGCCGACATTGTCGTTGCTGAAAACTTCGAAACTTCTGACGGCAAACTGGAAGTCCGATGGCGGGGCGGATACGTCTTGGCGGTCAAAGCGGGCGAATACACTGTTGAAACCGCGACCGAATCCGAATTGCGCGTCTTGGCCATCACGGTCAAATCTGGGCAAGGCACCCTTGCCGGACCTGACTACACCATCGAAACACTGCCCGCGGGTTGCGGCGTATCCATCGCAGTCAACCCGAGCCTCACCTTCCTGCGTCTACGCTGCTTTGCCGGGGAGTTTGGCCTAACGGTCTTAGACGAAACACTGACGGCACGCGTCGTTGAAATGACCGAAGGTCGCGTCACCAAGATCCTACGTAAAAAATCAGCCACCGCCGATTCGATCATCGTCACGCTCATGGAAATTGACAAGGACAACAACATCGTCCGAGCCGACACCTACACCTATGACAGCATCGACGAAGCGAAGCGCGTTCTCGACGAAGAAACCTTCGACCTCGTCGTTGGTGTTGATGAAGAGGAAAAGCCCGGCGACGATGAAGAAAAGCCCGTAGATGACGAAGAAAAGCCGGTCGACGACGAAGAAGCTCCTGACGCAGAAGAGGGCGAGCCGGAAGAAATCGTTGTGCTCTTAAGCGACACAAACCCAGGCACCGTTCGCAAGCCTGAAGAAAAAAACAAGCCCGTGCCAACCAAGACCGGCCAACTATAGTTCAGCTGTAAAACACAACACAAACGAACGCTAACAACATCTCTCTGTGCATCCTGAACAAGCTGTTTAGGATGCACCTTTTTTTAAACCCCACAAAGATCAAAAAACCATGCTTATATCCAAATTCAACAAGATGATTCGCAACAAGTTCATTTGGGGAGCCGTTGCATTTATCGTCTGTATTTCTTTCGTATTCTCCTACAGCGCCGTTTCCAGCGGCTGCAGCAAAAACCCCGCAGGCGCGGTCGCGACCCTATTTGGGGAAGACGTCAAATCCATAGACCTCCGACTGGCGATGCTTTTCGAGCAGGGTCTGGAACCCAAGCGCAACATGACAGACGACGAGCAGGAACAGCTCGAAGATAGTGCATGGAAAAGACTCGCCGTCCTCAAACTGGCCGCAGACATGGAGCTGGTCACACCGCTTCATGAAGTGGGCACGCTCATTCGCCAAAGCCCAAGCTTCGCCACTCCCGAAGGTGCATTCAGCCGTGAAAAGTACGCTCGCACCGTCGGCACACGACTCGGTGTCGACACAGGCACATTCGAACGCTTCCAACAGGAAAACCTGACGATCGAAAAGCTATACAGCACCATGGGCAGCATGGTCTGGACCTCCCCTTTTGAAATCAACACCAAGGTGCGCGACCTCACCGATCAGTTCAAGATGGAATACGCCCTGCTCGACGCGAAAACCTTCACACCCGAGACGGTGCTAACCAACGGTGAGCACGAAGCCTTCTTTGCAGAAAACAAAGAGCTCTTTCGCGAGCCAAAACGTGTCAGTGTGCAATACGTCGCATTCCCCTTTACAAACTACGTAACAACCAACGCACCAAGCGACGAGCAGTTATCCCTGTACTACGATGATCACCTTGACGACTTCAAGGTCGAGGATTCAACCAACATCCTCGCCCAATACAAGACACTCAATGACGTTCGTGATGACATTATCGCGCTGTTGAGCGACGAACTGGAAATCATGGCGACCCGTGATGCTGCCGAGAATTTCGTTTATAGCCTCTTACCCGAGGGACGCCGCAAAGCACCATCCTTTGAAACACGGCTCGCCGAAGACAAGACCCTGAAAAGCGTAACCACTGAACCATTTGGAATCGATGAATCCGTTTCCGGCGTCGAAGATGCGGGCAGCAAATTTAACGAAGCAGCGTTTGCCCTCATTCCGAATGACGCAACAGCGAAATACAGCGATGTTGTACTGGGAACCAACGCCGCCTACGTCCTCGTCTTCGAGAGTGAAAAGGAATCCTATATTCCCGATTTCGAATCCGTCAGTGATTCCGTCATTCCCCTCGCTCAGGCCGCTGCGGAGCGCGACGCATTCATCGCAAGCGTCGACGCAATCGCCGAAACAGCCAAAACGGCGGCCAACGCTGATACAAACGCAACCCTTGGCGCGCTGCTGGCAAGTCATAAGGTTGAAGCAAATGAAACGGAATATTTTTCCGTCTTCAGCTCCTTCGGCACGAATCAAGTCGACCACGTCGACGACCTGAGCTCGGTCGCCGCAAAGTTGGCACCGGGACAAATCTCGAGCCCCATTGAAGTGGACGACGGAGTCTTGCTCGCACGCTTGATCGATCGTCGCGCGGGCACGGCTCAAGATTCATTCGCATTCACGCCGCAAGTCCGGCGCACCCTAGCCCAGTATCGCAGCAGTCAAGTTTTCGAAGCGTGGCGCAACTACGTACTGGCTCAGGCAAACTTCACGGACCTGCGCACGCCCATCGCCGACGAAGAAAGCCTGTGAGCGCACGACGCGCCATCGTCATCGTACTTGATTCCGTTGGCATCGGCGAAGCGCCGGACGCGGGCACGTATGACGACTGTGGCGCATACACCTTACAACACACATCGGCCTCCGGCTTCAGCCTACCCACACTCGAAGCTCTCGGCCTCGGATGCATTCCCTCACTCTTGCCCAAGTCAAAACCCATTGCTGGCGTCAACGCCGTTGAGAACCCTATTTTCGCGTTCGGTGCCATGCAGGAAGTCTCTCGCGGCAAAGACACCACAACGGGCCACTGGGAAATTGCCGGACTCAATCTATCAAATGGATTTCATGTTTTTCCGCAAACCCACCCCAGCTTTCCGCCTGAGTTGCTGATCAAACTGAGCAAAGCTACTGGACGCGAAACCATCGGAAATCTCGCCGCCAGCGGCACAGCCATTATTGATTCGCTCGGCGAAAAACACATGCAAGACGGCAGCTGGATTGTCTACACCAGTGCCGATTCCGTATTTCAAATCGCAGCGCACGAAGATGTCGTACCGCTCCAGGAACTCTATGACGCATGCGAAGTCGTTCGCAAACCGTGTAACACCTACCCCGTGGCACGCGTGATCGCACGGCCCTTCACCGGAACACCGGGCAACTTTGTTCGGACACAGAATCGACGTGATTTCAGCTTCACCCCTCCGGAGCCTACCATTCTCGACCGCCTGAGCGAGGCTGGCATCACCGTGACGACCGTTGGCAAACTGGACGACATCTTCGCGCATCGCGGCATGACCCAAAAGCGCCATGTCAAAAACAATCCCGATGCAATGCAGGCCCTCGACGACCTCATTGATGAAAACCAGAGTGGTTTCATTTTCGTCAACTTGATCGACTTTGACACGCTTTACGGTCACCGCCGCGATCCGAACGGATACGCCCGCTGCCTAGAAGCAACCGACGCTTATCTTGCGCAATTGCTGCCCCGATTGGCACCGGACAACCTGCTCATCATCACAGCAGACCACGGAAACGATCCAACCTTCAAGGGCACGGATCATACCCGCGAGTTCGTGCCTTTACTTGTTCAACATCCGAGCATCGTCGATCACAACCTTGGCATTCGCAAGGGATTCTTTGATGTCGCACAGACCCTCGCCGCGTTCTTCGACATTGCGCCAATGCCTAACGGCACCAGCATCCTTACCCGCTAGTCTTTTCAACCACGCAGAACCAACGGTCATGCTAAAACGCTCACTGCCATCCAAGGCGACCCTTCTCGACATCCTTGTCCTGCTTGTTCTAACCGCTGTTACAAGTCAGTACCTGCCCATTGATCTTTTGCTGACGAATACCGTCACCGTCGGCGGCGACACGCCTGCCCACAACTATTTGGCCAGCCACCTTCGCCAATCCCTGCTCGAGCAAGGCAAAGTCATCTCCTGGGCATCAGGCTGGTGGTGCGGCTTTCCAATGTTTCAATTCTACTTCCCCCTGCCCTACATATTGATCGCGCTTCTCGGTCTTTTGATCCCACACAACATTGCCTTTAAACTCGTGTCCGTTCTGGGCGTCTATTCACTTCCTTTCGCGGCCTACGCAGCGGCACGCATGTTTCGATTGCCACGCCCCACACCTATTCTCTTTGCGATCGCGAGTCACCTATTTCTTTTTGTTGATGCGCATGCCATGTGGGGTGCCAATATTTACAGTACGCTCGCGGGCATGAGCGCGAACGCAATCGGCTTCGCGTTGATGCTACCGACGATGGCCATTTGGTGGAACGACGCGCGTCGTGGACGCGCCTCCGTCGCCGCAATCCTGACCTTCGCCCTGCTACTACTGACGCACTTTTTCACGTCCCTGATGACGGCGTTAGCACTGATCGCGCTGCCCTTCTTCATGCAACGCGGGCGACGCATACCCGCCTTCTGCGCATTCGGCATCAACGCTGTGGTCAGCCTGCTCCTGACCGCATGGTGGCTGCTTCCTCTGCTCGAAAAACGTGGCTACAGCATCACTTACGGATCGAACTGGAATGTGTCGCTTTTGTCCTCGCTGCCAACCTACCTATGGATCGTGATGCCATTGAGCGCATTCTCGCTCTTCTTAGCGCTTCGTAAACGCCACACGGTCGCCGCGCTACTCGTTTGGTTCAGCATGTGTGCTGTACTCCTATTTTATTGGGGCAACACCATCTCGGGCGTGTTTGTCAACATTCGCCTCTGGCCATTCGTTGTATTTGGACTCCTCGCAACGGCCGTCGTTGCCCTCGGGCATATTCTGCACGAACGTCCCGGCGGAACCCCTGTCGTCGCCGCACTCATGCTGGCGTCGCTACTCTTCATAACCACCTCACAGCACCCCGGCCGCAGCAACCCACCACCTATTCGAACGTGGGCCACTCAGAACTACAGCGGCCTTGAGCGCAGCCAAGGGTACGATGCATTCAAGACCTTGGTTATGCCACTGGACGGCACGCCAGGCAGACTAGCAAACGACTACACGCAGCAGAATGACGCCATGGGATCACCACGCATTTTCGAATTGGTGCCGCATTTAATCGACAAAGACATCATCGAAGGCGGTATCGTGAATTCGTCCCCCATGGCGCATCACGCATATTATGCGCGATGCGAAGCGTCCTCACGCTGCAGCGGCTATCCGGCCATGATGACGCCGACACACTTTGACATGGAACGCGCAACGGCCCATCTCGAATTACTCAACACCAAACACTTCATTGCACGTTGGCGCTTTACGAAAGCGGCCTTACAGGCCTCGCCGCAGTGGGACTGGAAGGACAGTGCGGGCCCTTGGTCCTTATTTGAACTTAACACGCACGACGGTCGTCACGTCGTCATTCCCCCCTATCATCCGATGACCGTACAGACCGATCATCCCGAGGCCATGAGCCTTGAATGGCTCTATTGCGATGCCTTGCTGCAACAGCCGGTGATTTTTGCACTGCCCGCGGATCCAACCGACGTTCCAGAAGGAATGGTCTGGTCAGAATCAGAATTTCTGCGACTCTCCGGCGCCTTGTCGCGCAACGGGGATATCAATACGTGGCTGCACGCCGGCCCCTACCCTGCGAACAGTCTGCCCGAATCGCTGGATCGATCCGCGCTGGACCCCATTGCCGGCGATACCACTGAAGGATGCAATTGGGCCCCATTACTGACGCAAAGCCCCATCTATCCGGGCAAAACCTACCGAACACCGGAAAACATCGAAACGTTGTGTTTTGCGAATATTTTTTCACCTGATGCGCGCCCGTCTCAACTGCAATTCGCGCACGACGATGGGCTGAAGCTCTGGCTCAACGGCGAGTGCATTCAGGACAAGCATGAACGCAGTGACACCTTCAACACGTTGACCATTGCGCTACGCCAAGGCCGAAATCGACTTCTCGTAGAATCCAGCCAAGAAGACTACGAGCAGTATTTCCATATTCGTCTGACCGACACGAATGGCATCCCCTACCCCGACATCGAATTCAGTGAGTCCCGTGAGCCCGTCGTGATTCCCGAATGGGCGCCATCCC
>JAPKCZ010000648.1 GCA_028822745.1 Kiritimatiellia bacterium
CGTTTACTGTGTTTTGATATTCGACTCGACTCAATCGTTTCAGCATTCCCGGTTTCTGCTTCATCGCGAGCGCGCGAAGCTGAATGCCTAATAACTTTTGTAGTGCCCTGGACTGGGCGGGTCCTGGATGTCTCGGAGCATCTTTCGGTGGCATCTCGCCACTTTCGATCGCCATCTCGATTTCATGAAGTAGACCTGGGTCATTCCATTGCTGCACATCAAACTGGTCGAGACGGAGGCGGGCTTTCGGCTTTTTCGGTCCGTGGCAAGAAACGCAATACATGTTGAAGAATTGTTGTGACTGCTCACGATCATTCGCAACGCAGGTCGAAGCATGGGCTCCGGTGAGCAGCAACAGCAAACCAGCAAACGTTGAGATTCTGGATTTCAACATGTTTCACAACTCGATAGTCTTCCGGCTATTGCCGAACCTGTCCCGTTTGATGCCGAATTTCTGAAGTATTGACAGGTAGATATCGCATGTGGTCTGGCCTTTGCGAATAACATGGCCACCGTGATTTGTGAATTGTCCGCCCGCAACGAACACAGGGATTTCGCTTCCGTTATGCGGACCCCGTTTCTGACTCACACTGTTGTTCCCTGTGGCGACGGTGACGGTCTCATCCATGAGCGTCCCACCAGACTCGACTTTGGTGCTGGCGAGTTTTTCGTAGAAGTCTGATAACAGCGAATAGAACGAGGAGTCATACTTCGTCAGGCTTTTGCGTGCGTCCTCGGACTTCGGCACGTTGTGTGTCGTAATGTGATGATCATTGTCGAGTCCAACCATGTAGAAATTGACCACGCGTGTGATATCAAACTTGAAGGCCTTGTAGATCATGTCGAATGCGATGCCGCGCTGAATCTGACGCGGGTTATCCAAGAATCTTTTTTTGTCAACATCGTTAGCAAGGAAGCCATTCTCGAATGAAGGCGTGACTGGGAATTCGACATCCGGGGGGATAGGCTTGCTGAGCCACTCGATCGATTTGTTGAGTTCCTTCTCCGATTCGCGAAGCGCAGCGAAATACTCTTCTAATCTCTTCCGGTCTCGGCCCGACACCCGCGCCATCAGGGCTTTCGCTTCTTTGAGGGAACTGTCGAGGACGCTCTTCTTATGAGCCAGCAATCGCTGCTGTGTCTTCTTATCCGTTTTGGCAAAGAGAGTTTCGAACAGCACCCTGGTCGATTGAATCGGCATGATGGGTAACCTGTTCCGCCAGGATGCAACGATGTGGTGATGGGCGTGGCCGGT
The DNA here is from genome assembly GCA_028822745.1 of Kiritimatiellia bacterium. Taxonomy (GTDB): domain Bacteria; phylum Verrucomicrobiota; class Kiritimatiellia; order UBA8416; family JAIOPI01; genus JAPKCZ01. Next base: position 1,256 of record JAPKCZ010000648.1, read on the forward strand.
GAAAGTGGCCACATTTCTAACGCGAGTTAGATGCCCAATGTGGTCCGCTACGATTTGGTCCAGTGAGTCCGAGTTTGTTGTGGTGTTTCCGACATAGCATTTGTGGTCGTTGTGATGGTTTCCGCCGAACTTCATTTTCGAGTAGAGCGTGAAATGGTCTCTGTGCTTCTTCAGAGGCTCCATGTGGTCACTGAACGTGTAGTCCGCACCATCAGTTTGCGGCAGGACGTCCGTGAAAAAACCGTAGCCCATGCTGACACAGAAAAGCCGTTTGACATCGGCTTCGGCCGGAGCGGACTGTTCTTGTCCGAAACTCTCCAGTGCCGGCAAGAAAAGCACGCAGCCAGCGGATTTCAAAAAATCGCGACGTCTCATAACGTTCGACCTCTCATTGTGTTGCAATAGTACGGTTGAGCCGTCTGTGCCCAGTATCGCCGCAGCATCTTACCCAACTCCACTCCTTTTTGCGAATCAGGGCCGGCACCAATCCCGTAGGGTCAGAACAATCGAACGCGCGGTTAATGGAGGCCACGCCTGTAGTCAATCCCAAGAGTTGAAGGCTATAGGTAGCTGGGTGATGGTTCAGAGAAGGGCCTATAGGCGGAAGTAAAAGAGGTTAACTTCTGAGCGGATCAGGCGCTTGGAATCCATCCCCGGCTGGACCTGGTCTGGTCGGCTGGGCAAGAGCTGATCGCCCACCCTCTCCTTGCCCCCGCCCATGGCCTCGCATAGGCTATTGGCTGGGTTCAA
>JAPKCZ010000051.1 GCA_028822745.1 Kiritimatiellia bacterium
AGTAGCAGCCGAGTCACTTTCCCTTCGGCTTTGTTTCCTTTGTTAGCTTTTGTGAAGTTATTGAATTAGTGGGACCAGATCAATTTATGTTTACTGTGATTATCGCTACGTGTAACCGACCCGACCGATTGGTGTTGGCATTGGAATCGACGGCATCCGCCATCGCCGCCAGCGGCGAGCTGCATCACATCATCGTCGCTGACAACGGATCCGATCGATTGGCAAAGAACGTAGTGGCGCAATTTGCGGGTTGTACATCGTCGCCCGTTAAATACGTTCGGTCGGCTCCGCTGAGCAAAGCCGCAGCCCTGAATGCGGGCATCGATGCGGCGGAGACGGACTGGGTCGCGTTCACCGACGACGACTGTACGCCGACCGATGGATGGCTCAAGGAGGCCGATCGCTATGCCGCCAGCGGCGGCGTGCGCCTGTTCAGTGGTCGCCTTCAGGCTGGGCCCGTTGCCTTCGCGTTGCCGCCATGGTTGCCAAACGGATCGAGCGAGCAGTTGCCTTGGAGCCCTGCTTTTGTCGATTACGCCCCGCGCGATGCCGATGGTGTTCTGGGTGCACAGGAGCGCGTGCCGTTTGGTGCAAATATTTTCGTCCAGAAGTCCGTGTTTGATGACTTCGGTGGCTACGATGAAAAACTGTGGGACGCGTGCGGTTCAGCGGCGCTTGGCTCAGAAGATGCGGAATTTGCCATACGTGTGCGTGCTCGTGGGTTGTCGATCGGTTATTGTCATGACGCTTTGGTTGTTCATCCGGTCTATCCGGAGCGCGCCACGCTTTCCTATTACTTGAAACACATTTACAACTTTGGTGTACGTGAACCCTTTTTTGCGGATGCCGATGAAACGGCACCGTATGGCTATCTTTTTAAGTGTGGTTTGAGAACACTGCTGAAGGGCGCCACGGCGCGATTGCGCGGCGATCGGGTCGGGGCGATGCGCGCGTTGATGAACGCGACGCGAGATTGGGGTGAAATCGTGGGGTGGCGCCGCCATGCCCGACAAAGGAACGCAGCATGACAAGGTGCTACTCCGTCATTATTGCCGGCTACAAGGATACGTCGCGTCAAACGCTTGAGGGCGTGCTGCGCCAGTGGAGTGCGCCTGAGGTCACGTTCGAAGTAATCATGCTCGATAACACACCCGACAGCCGCCATGCGGACATGGTGGCAGACTGTTTCGACACGATTGTGTCCGAGGCGAGCCGAAAGCTCTATGTGCCGCATCGGGTCCCGGGTAAGTCCGCAACGCAAAACAAAGGTATTGAACAGGCACAGGGAACACACTGCATTTTCCTTGATGATGACGTTATTCCTGAGCCCGATCTTGTGCTGCGCTACGATGAGGCCTTTCAGGCGCATGACTGTGCGGCTGTCCAAGGGCGTGTCGAACTGATGTTCGTGGATGGGGCGGCGCCACCCGCCTGGCTAAATGATCGCTTCCGGTTGGATCTGGCAGAAATGGACTTCGGTGAAGCCATCATTCCGTTCACCATGGGGTTGACGGGTGCCAGCATGGCGTTCCGAGCCGATGTGTTCGAAACGTACGGGCCCTTTGATGAGCGTTTCGGGCCTGCGCGTTCGGGAACGCTGGAAGATCAGGAGTTCTCTGAACGCATCCGCACCGCAGGCGAGGTACAGTTGTTCTGGCCGGGTGCAAGTGTGCGCCACATGATTCCCCCTGAACGATTGACCGTGAAATCCTTTGCTGGGATCTACTTTGATGTGGGTTTCTCTGATTATCTTCTGTCGGGACACCTGGTGCACGGAGGTCCTTGGAAATTGGCGTTTTATAGTTTACGAAAGGCCAGCGTGAAGGCATTGAAGGCCATTTGGTGTCTCGTGCGAGGGCGTCGCGCCGATGCCATCCACGCCTACTGTGAAATCTACGGCATCTACGCCTATTGGAAACAGGCTCTTCTGCAGTCTTGGGTGATGCCCCCCTCGTGAAAATTGCTGTCGCCAGTTCCGGTCTCGGTCACATTGCGCGAGGGATTGAATCCTGGGCCTTGGATACGAAGCGCGCTCTTGTGGCGAAAGATGTTGATGTGACCCTGTTTGCCGGTGCAGCAGGTGTTGCGAACGCAATCCATGTGCCCTGCGCCCAGCGCTATTCCGACAATGCCCAGCGCTTGACGAAATGGAGCCCACCTTTTCTGTGGCGCTGGGGGCTCAAAAGCGCTTACGGGTGGGAGCAGTTGACCTTTTGGAGGCATCTCAAAAAACACTTATCCGATGGGCAATTTGACATATTGCATGTGCAGGATCCGATGGTCGCCTACTGGTGTCAGCGGGCGTACAAGCGTGGGCGCACCTCGGTACGCGTGATATTGGCGCATGGCACCGAAGAATCGTTTGCTTTCCGCGGAAAACTTACGTTTGTGCAGGAACTGGCGCCTTGGCATTTGGAGCAGGCTCAGCAATCGCTTTCTGCTGAAACGGTTGCCGATTGGGAGGCCATTCCCAACTTTGTTGATACCGCCACGTTTTACCCCGTCGACAGCGATGCCGCGAAGTGCGATGCACGTCGCCGTTTTGACATACCCAAAGATGCGTTTGTTGTCGGCTGCGTCGCGGCGATCAAGGTGGACCACAAACGCATTGATTATCTCATTCAGGAATGCGCACGTGCCATTGCCGATGGCAAACAGGATCTGTTTCTTGTGGTTGCCGGTTCACGTCAACATGACACCGAGAAACTTCTGAAAATGGCGCACGACCTGCTCGGTGAGCGTGTTCGCATGTTGGTTGACGTACCTCGCGACGACATTGCGGAATTACATCGTACTTTTGATGTGTTTGCGTTGACGTCTCTGTTTGAGATGATGCCGATTGCCTTGCTGGAGGCTCTCGCTTCTGGGTTGCCGTGCCTTGTTAATCAGCACCCGGTCTTGACGTGGATGGCAGGTGCTGATGCTGCCGTGTCCATGGACAGGGAGGGCGCGCTGGCTGAGTCGCTTGCCCGCATGACGTCGGCAAGCATGACTGAAAGAGGGTCAGCTGCACGACACCATGCTCTTGCTGAATTTGCGACCGAGGCGGTGGTCGGGCGATATATTGATTATTATCAAAAGGTGATTGCCGCATGAGTGCAGTAACCGCACAGATTAGTGTCGTTATTCCTGCGTACAATGCAGAATCTACCATTCGCGAGGCGGTGGACTCGGTCTTGGCCCAGAACCACGACGGATGTGAAATCTGGGTGATCGACGATGCCTCACAGGATGCGACCTGTGAGGTTCTGAAGGCGACGTATGGGGATCGGGACGATGTGCATCTCGTGTTACGGGATGTCAATGCAGGGCCCGCGACCGCTCGCAATATCGGGATACAGAGCGCGAATGGGCCATGGATTGCCTTTCTCGACGGAGACGACGCATGGTTGCCGAACCGGTTGTCGGTGCAACTGGCCTTAGCTGGGGTGAATCCGAGTGTAGATCTGTGGTGCAGTAAGACCTTACGTATGCAGTCCGGCGGTGCGATGGCGCCTGCATCTGCAGATGCCGATTTTCGCCATGTGACCCAGGATGAGTTTCTGTTCCATAATCCGGTCGCCACATCGACCGTGCTCGCGCGCACCGACGTCCTGCGCGCCGTCGGTGGATTTGATGAACAGTTCGTCGGACCGGAGGACTATGACTTCTGGATGCGTGTTGCGTCTCGCAACAGTATTGCGCTGATCGACGAAGCATTGAGCCTGTATCGTTATGTGCCAGGAAGTTTGAGCATGGACGACCGTACCTTCTTGCCTCAGGTCCTGAAGGTGTTAGAAAAAGCTCTGGCTCCAGACGGGGCTTTGGCTAATCAGGCATCGTTGCGCGACGTCGCGATGGGAAATCAGTACTGGAATGCATCCTGGATGGCATTCAATCGCGGCGCACGCGGAAGAGCCTTGCGGTATTGGTGCAAAGCATATCAACTGGACCATCGCAGTGAACGGGTCCGGTCGCGGCCTTGGTTTGCGCTGCTCTATCGGTATTGTCTGGGGCGTCCCATTCAGGAAGGCGAAATGGAGTCAATGGGAGAAGGTCGATGAGCTCATCGTTTCGACAGATTGCTAAGCGTATCGTACACGCAGGCTTGCCGGTGCCCAGGTTCATTCGCCCGATCATTGTCGCCTGCTATCAAGGTGGCGTCTTCTGCGTTGAAAGCGGTGCGTTCCTCTTGAAACTCTTCTGGGTGGAGCCCATATTGCGTTCTATCTGTGAATCTGTGGGAACGCACTTGCGCGCCGAGCGGCTGCCCTACATGCGCGGGAAAGGCCGTATCCGTATTGGTAACCATGTCAATCTTTCGGGGCGAAGTTGTTTTTACTTTATTCATAATGTGAGTGAACAGCCTCTGATTGAGATTGGAGATCACACATTTGTCGGAAACGGGTGCACGTTTTCGGCGGGACGCGAAATTCGCGTGGGCGCTCACTGCTTAATTTCTGCACTGGTACGCATTCATGACAATGATGGTCATCCTCTCGACATTAAGCGCCGTCTAAATCATGAACCGATCGGGGATGCAGAAGTAGCCCCCGTGATCATTGGTGACAATGTCTGGATCGGCGCTGGCGCAACGATCCTAAAGGGCGTCTCGGTAGGTGACGGTTCCGTCATCGGTACCGGTGCCGTGGTTACGGCGGACGTGCCGGCCGGAACTGTTGTTGCGGGTAATCCGGCCAAAGTGGTCAAGACGCTTGCGTAACCCCGATCTCAGGAGGCAGAGTATTTACAACGATACAGAGGTAACAGCCGTTCTTGGTTCTTCGTTTTTGGTTCTTCGTTCCAACGTAGAACGGTTAACGCAGAACGCAGAACGCAGACCATGAAGATCCTTTTTTTCTGTAATCTTGTTCCAAACAAGCTGGGCGCTTATGAACGCTGGTTGGTGACCTTTGGGCAATATCTCCGCGACAAAGGGGATGAATTCGTGGTGGCTTTTCCGGGCGAATTGCATTCGGATGTGGCCCGCGATTTAGAAGCCGCTCAGGTGACGTGCGTATCCATGGACGGTTGGACGGACGCTGAGGGTCGCGAACATGCATGGGCTTTCGTGGGCTTGGCACTGCGTCATCTGCGACGATTTCGGCCTGATCTCGTCGTGGTCAACTTCGGCAATGAATGCCCAAGTGCCGTGACTGCGTTGCTTGCGTCTTTTTCTGGGCTGCATGACGTAAAATGGATCTGGCAACAACACCAGCAGGTTTGCGACCCGAGTTCGGTCACGGCCCGGTTTTCTGCGATTCGTGCGCTGGGTTGGCTCTTCAAGCACTTCATTGCGGTCTATGACGGCGGACGGGCGTCGTTGCTCAAGCGCGGACTATCGCCCTCGCGCGTGGATGTGGTTTACAACGGTATACAGGATCATCGATCAGAAAAATCTAAGGGCTGGTTGAAGGCCGAGCTTGGGCTTTCCCCGGACACCCTCGTCCTTGCCAATACAGGATGGCTTATTCCAAGAAAGCGGGCTGCTTTTGTTTTAGAGGCTTACGCTCGGGTGCAAGAACGCGTCGCCGGGCCTTTGGCCTTGGTTATTGTGGGCGACGGTCCATTGGCCGAGTCGCTAAAGCGTCTAGCCCGTGAGTTGGGTGTCAGTGATTCCGTTTATTTTCTGGGACTGCGCAATGATGTGCGCGACATACTTAGCGAAGCCGATCTGTTGGTACACGCGGCCTTGGCGGAAACGTGCACGTATGTGATTTCGGAGGCCATGTGCGCCCGAGTGCCGTCTGTCGTCACCGATGCCGGCGCATCGCGTGAACAGATCGTTTCTGGTGAAACAGGCTATGTGGTGGCGCAAGATGACGCGGACGCATTTGTCGACAATGTAGTCCAGGTTTTGTCCGATGCGTCGTTGCGGACAGCGATGGGACTCGCGGCGCGTCAACGTTGGGAGCAGCGCTATACGATCGATCGTGCCGCTGAGACCTATTACGATATTTGCCGTCGCGTGTTGGCAGGGCCTGCGGCATGACGGCACGCGTATGTCATCTCCTGATTTCCTTGAACCCCGGAGGGCTCGAACAGCTTGTCGTGCAGTGGACCAATGCGCGCAACGCGGCCCATCCTGGATCGACGAAAATTTGCACGTTAGACGAAAACGGTTTGCTCGCGTCACAAGTGCACGGTGACGTGGTGACGGTGTTGCATGCGAATCGGGCGCAGCAACCCTGGGATCTGGCGGCAGTGAAGCGTTTGCGCAGCGTATTTGCGGATGTGGATGTGGTGCACTCTCATAATCTGGCGGCGCAGCAATACGCGGCACTCGCCTGTCGCGGGACCTCTGTCAGGCACATCCATACGGAGCATGGATCCAACCCGCATACGGGTGGCTGGTTGAATCGTTTGCGTTTGCGGTTTTTGGCTCGCCGCACCGACGCCCTTGTCTGTGTGTCGCACGACACGGCCGCAGCGATGCGGCCGAACTGGAAGGTCGCGGATGGGGTCGTGACGGTGATCGCCAATGGCGTGTCGCCTCACCAAGCCGTGTTGCCTTCCGAGCGGAATGCGTTGCGTGACCAACTCGGTATTCCGAACGATGCTTTTCTGATCGGCTCGATCGGTCGCCTGTCGCGCGAGAAACGCTATGACCGACTTATTCGAACCTTAGCGGCGCTGCAAAAGCGCGAGCCCGATCTAAATGCGATGCTGGTGTTGGTGGGCGAAGGGGAGCGGCATGATGAGCTCGTACTTCTGGCGGATTCGATGTCGGTCACGGCGAGTGTTAAATTCTGTGGGTTTCGCCCCGAAGCGAGATGTTTTCTTGATGTATTCAATCTCTTCGTGCTCTGCTCTGAATCGGAAGGTTTGCCCGTCGCGCTTCTTGAGGCGATGGCCGCGCGTTGCCCTGTCGCCGTAACGGATGCGGGAGACTGTTTGCGCGTCATCGATGATGGTCGCGCTGGGATCGCTCTGCCGGACGATAAAGGACAGTGGCCGGGCTGCATAGCGGCCGTTGCCAAAGAAGCGGAAGCGGAGACGCTCGCGCGTTGTGAGCGGGCATCGCGTCGCATTGAGACGGACTACGCACAGGCCGCAACGCTGCGCGCTTATGAAAGCCTTTACGACGCAAGGTCCCCAAGCACGTGAAGATCCTGACGCTTTCCAATCTGTATCCGCGACCGGACCGACCGACTTTCGGCATGTTCAATCAGCAACTGTTTCGCCAATTCGATCGCTGTGAGGGCGTGAGCCTAGGCAATGTCTGTCTCGTGCCTGAATGGAGAATTTGGCGTTGGACGAAGCTGTCGCGATGGCGTGCACCTGTACATGCGCTCAAGGCGACAAATTACGAGCCCGTCTTTTATTTTCCTGTCATTGGGCGCAGTGTGGGTGCCGCACTTTACGCGCTCAGCCGTAACCGTATGCGTCGCCATATTCGCGGGACAGATGTCGTTTTCGCATCCTGGCTTTATCCCGACGGCGTCTACGCGACGCGCTTGCAGAAAGACACGCAGGCACGCGTTTGGGTCATGGCTCTGGGGTCGGATACATTTCATCTGCGAAATGCGCGTCGACGGAAGCAGGTCTTAAAGGCAGATGCTACAATCGCCGGTTACATCTGTGTTTGTGCGCCTGTTGCACAGAGACTCATCGATGCAGGGATAGCCCAGGAGCGGGTGCACGTTGTGCCAAACGGCGTCGACCCGGAGCAATTCTATTATGTCGCGCAAGAGGTGGCGTTTGCCGCGCTAGCCGACGCACGTTCAGCTGTGGCGGCTGCAAAGGCTCTGACGCGTATTGATGTACTCTTTGTTGGGAATCTGGTGGCAGAGAAGGGGCCAGATGTCTGCCTCGAAGCTTTCATCGCGTGCTGTTCGAATGGCGGGGAGACGCGGCAGCTCGTGTATATCGGACATGGCCCCATGTTGGGCGCATTGCAGCAGCGCGCCGAGGAGGCGGGGCTTGCGGATCACGTACATTTTATTGCCTGCCGACCTCACGATGAAATTTTGAATTGGATGGCGAGTGCTGAGTGCTTATGTCTTAGTAGTCGCAGTGAAGGGATGCCGAATGTCGTGCTTGAAGCGCTCGCGGCGGGATTGCCCGTCGCGGCGACAGATGTGGGGGCGTGCCGCGAGATGCTGGAGGGCGAGTCGGCAGGTCGTGTTGTGTCGCCTGATGATGTACCTGCGTTGGCCGAGGCGATGGAGGCGTTACTTGGCATGGATATTGACAGGGAAGCCCTGTCTCAACGTCACAGGCAATATACGTGGCGCCACCAAGCTGAGCGGATTTTGGAACTGATCAATGAGAAGTAGTGCAATGAAGTTTATGGGTTCCACAAAGTCGGTTGTCCTTACCGTCGCGGCGATTGCGTTGGCGCTCAATTTTGGTCTGGGGCTGGTCATGGGCTTGTCTGACCCACTGGAAGGCGATGCGTATTACTACTATCAATTGGCAGACAGTCTTTCCGAAGGCAACGGTTATGTGGTGAGGGATGGGTTCTGGCCCGAGGATCCATCCATGCGGCGCATGCCTGGATGGCCATTTATTGCATCTGTGGCCATGCGCCTCATGCCTTTCGCCCCGGAGGCCGGCGTCATGCGGTGGCTATGCCTGCTGCTCAATGCGGCTTCCCCTGTACTGGTTGCGCTACTGGCATTGCGTCTGTTCCGTAATAATGCGATCGGTTTACTCAGCGGTCTGGCGAGCGCGGTGCACCCTTCCGGTTTGTTGGCGGCTCAAGAGGGCCTGAGTGAGCCCGCATTTGTCACGTTGACGGCGGCGGGCGCTTTATTGCTGATGAACGGGCTCTGTGCTTTTCGAGCGTCGTGTAGCTCTGGCAGTATGAGGCCATCTGGGCGAGCGTGGGCAGCGGCGTTGTTCGGTTTTTTGTTGTTGGGGCTGGCGTGTCTTGTTCGTGCGAATTTTGTGCTTTGGATAGGGTTTTTCGGGCTCGCGGCAGGGTGTTTCGCCCTGCGACAGCGCTCTGTGCCCATGTTGGCCCTGCTCGCTATCGGCGCATTGCTCTTCGTGACGCCGCCTCTGCTTTGGGCGGTGCGTAATCATGGAATATGCGGTCATTTCCCTGTCTTCAGTGCACTGCGCGGACAGACCTTTTACGGAGGCAACAACGACATCGTCGCCAACGACAAAACGTATTGGGGCTACTGGATTTTCCCGAATCAGATTCCAGGGGAAACACCCATGGTGACCTTGGCACAATCGATGAGCGAGTACGACGTGGATGTTTACTACAATGATCGCGGCAAAGCCTGGATTGCGGCGCACAAAGGGGACATGCCGACATTGCTCTTGGGTAAACTTGTACGTGCCTATGTGCCAATTTCGTGGTCACGTTCTTTGCCGTCTTATGCGATGAATGGTTTCCGTGCGATCTACATCGGTTTGGCGGCATTAGGTTTCTTGTTGATGCGGCGAAAAGTGGATCGCGGATACGTTGAGATTATGGCCGGCATGATACTGACGAGCTTTGTCACGGT
>JAPKCZ010000649.1 GCA_028822745.1 Kiritimatiellia bacterium
TTCGGGCCGCAGGCATCGCATCAGGCGCGGTAAACAGCGCGCCCTGCAATGCGGACTGACAGCTGCAGCTGCTGACGTCGACGCCAGCAACAACTTGGGCCGCGACGATCTGTTTCGCGAGGGCCGAATTGGCCATCAAATGCGCAATCACAGACTCAACAGACACGTCCGCTTCAACCTCATGCCAACAGTCGTAATCCGTGATCATGGACATGGCCTGGTAGCAGATTTCCGCTTCACGACATAGTTTTGCCTCAGCCAAGCTCGTCATCCCAATAACGTCATATCCAAAATGACGGTGAAAATCGCATTCTGCACGCGTCGAGAAGGCTGGTCCTTCCATATTGACGTACGTTCCCCCATCGTGCACACGTGCTGACAGACCGGATTCTGCGATAGAGGATCTGGCGGTATCCACAAGCGCGCGCCGCAATGTATCACAGGCGGGATCGCCGAAAGGAATATGCGCGACGACGCCCTGCCCGAAGAAGGTATGATCCTCAGCGCGTTTGGTACGATCAAAATACTGATTGGGAAGGACAATGTCGCGAGGGCGATACGCTTCCTTTAAGCTCCCAACAGCGCTGACAGAAATGACAGCACGCACACCCAGCATCTTGAAGCCCATAATATTGGCGCGGTGATTGATTTCAGACGGTAAGAATCGATGACCGCGGCCATGGCGTGGTAGAAAGCAGACATCCTGCCCGGACAGCTTGCCCAAAATATACGGATCCGACGGAGAACCAAAGGCCGTTTCCAGCGTTCGTTCCTCGACGTCAGTGAGTCCATCGAGATCATAAAGACCGCTTCCACCAAGTATTCCAATCATAGAGGACGTCCTTTTTTACGCGTGTTCACAGCGTAAGCACTATCGATTTCAAAAAAAGCCTACCTGCCACCCGGACCATGCGCAAGCATACACCGTGTCAAGGAACCCATCGTTGAAAGCGGGTTGGTGTTCAGTAAGCAGTGTTCAGTAACGAGTAACCCCTGACCACTGAGCATCACTTCACAGGGCGTGCGTAGTATGGAAAGCCTTTGCCGTCGTGGCCCTCAGGAATGAACTTCCAGCGTTTGTACATCCAAAGCCACTGTTCGGGATTGCGTTGAATGATATCACCCATGCGTGTCGCGATGGCCTGTGTGGTGTCGGCGACATTCTCTTTTGTGACTTCAAATGGCTCGGTACCGAAAAGGCGATATCGCCCCCCCGGTTGCGCGAGGCAATAGACGATCATAATGGGCGCGCCCATACGCAAGCCCAACATCGATCCCGCCAGCGAGACAGGCGCAGGCAAACCCATAAAGTCGACAAACTCGCCGCCCTCCGCTGGTAGCGTATTCTGGTCGAGCAGAAGCCCAGTGCGTTGACCGGAACGCAAGACCTTCATCAGAGCACGTACGGCACCCTGTTGGGTCTGAATGCTTTGACCCGATTTTCCGCGCAAATTTTGAAGAAGACGCTCGACGGCCGGATTGCTCATCGGCGCCGCAATACTCACACAGGGTTCGTTGCGGTAGGCGGCGGCTTGGGCCATCACCTCCCAATTGCCGAAATGCGCGGTGATGATGATTGCCGGTTTCGTTTCAAAATAGCGCGATGCCGATTCGTCGAAATCAACATAGCGCTGGATGCGTTTTTCTGAGAAACGATGAAACCAAAAAAGATCCAGCAACAGCATGGCGAAAGACCGAAAAGACGCAATGGTGATTCGGCGACGGTCTACAGCGGAAATCGTGTCGCCAAAAACACAGCGTAGATTGGCGTCCGCGACTTTACGATCGCGCTCTGAAGCAATATAGGCCAGTCGGGCCAGACCGCAGGCCAACATGCGCAATAAAAAGCGCGGCAAAAAGGGAATCGTCCATGACGCGAACGCGGCAAGAAAGGACTCTAGCCGGTGTTGTTTAACCTTTTGCTCTGACATAGCGTCATCTATTGGAGTAGGCCGTCCGGGGCTCGAACCCGGGACCCCTTGATTAAAAGGCAAAAGGCCCG
>JAPKCZ010000650.1 GCA_028822745.1 Kiritimatiellia bacterium
GTGCAGGAAGTATGATTTCGTTCATGACTATGAGCATTAAATTACACAACGCCATGTGGCCCGGCCTCGTCGGCAAGGGCGAACCGGACTCTGAGCCGGCTATCAGCATGGAGCACATGCTGGAACTCACCGCAGCAGCCGAAGTCAACGGACAACACTTCGACGGCGTCGACCTATTTCTGTTCGAACCGCATTTCGACTTCGATGGATCAGACGACGACATTCGACGCACTGCTGATTCAATTGCGGCGCACGGCTTTAACCTTGGTTCGCTTGTCGCCCCCGTATGGCCAGGTACCGTCGGCGACTCCGCCATGGGCAACGACGAACAGCGCGCCGCTTACCTCAAGGCCATTACAGGCGCATGCCGTGCAGGCAAGATCTTGCGTGAGCACGGCGTCCGCAAGTACGGTTGCATTCGTATTGATTCAGCGACCAGCCCCGAAGACTGGGCAAAAGACCCTGTCGCGGGCACAAAGCGCATTGCAGAAACGTTCGGCGAAGCAGCAAATATTGCGGAAGCGCATGGTGAACGCCTCGCCGCTGAAGGCGAAATTTGCTGGGCCGGCATGCACTCATGGAAACATATGCAGGAATTGCTGGAGGCCGTTGGCCGCCCGGATGTCGTTGGTTTTCAGGCCGACCTGGCCCACACCTATCTCTACCTTTTGGGTGCTAACGCGCCGGAGCACGCACTGCTATCCGAAGGTCACCGCGATGAAGAATTCTGGGCCGCCTATAAGACGATGACCGATGCACTCGCACCGTGGACCATTGACTTCCATGTCGCACAATCGAACGGCACCGTTTTCGGCAGCGGAAGCCACGACAAGACCGGACGTCATTGCCCGGCCGACGCAGCGGATGGAAAGCTCGACATGGTGAAGTGCGCGCGCCAGTGGTTACTCGACGCCGACGGTAACATCCGTAACAACATCGAGCATCTTTGCTGGGATGGGTGCATGTTCCCGAACGATATGCTCGAGACCCCAGCCACGTGGAACAGCATCCTCGATGTGATGCTGCAAGTGAAGGCCGACATCACAAGCTAATTGAGACGCGATAGGTCACGAACATACTTGCCCTGTGGATTCCCTCTGATGGGTATTCACAGGGTTTGATTTATTCAGATCAAATACTGGAACTAGAATATTTATGATGAAATTTGGTGCAGAGGCATACACGTGGTTCATGAAGGACAGCGGGGCGGCGCACGCCAACAGCGTCGGCCGGATGATCGACATTTCAGCCGAGGCTGGCTTTACAGGCATTGAACCCATCTTCGCATGGATGGGCGACTACGCTGACCCAGGGCGCCTGAAAGCAAAACTGGATGCCTCGGGCATTGAATTGGCCGCCATCGCCTTTGGACAAGACTGGAATCAACCCGAAGAAACGGCCGAAGAACGTGATCTCGCCGATCAGGCCATCGCTTTTTTAAAACAGTTCCCCGACGCGATGCTTTGTACGGTTCAGCTTCCCACGGGACGGCACGACCTTGAACAGCGCCGCCTGAACTTGGTCAACAACATCAACGCTGTTTCACGGCGCGCCGCCGACGCGGGTGTTGCGGCCACGTACCATCCCAACTCGCCAGCAACCTCAACGAACCGAACCGAGGAAGATTACAAAATTATTCTCGAAGGCCTAGACACCTCTGTCACAGGCTGGACACCGGACGTTGGCCACATCCAAAATGGTGACATGGATCCGCTGACCATCATGAAAGCATACGCCAGTCTGATTAACCTCGTTCACTTCAAGGACTGGGACGGCGAACCTGAATTTGCACTGATGGGTCAGGGGAAAATCGATTTCGTCAGTATTACGAAATGGCTCATTCAGCAGAACTTCGACGGTTGGGTCATCTGCGAAGACGAGGCGCCTCAGGCGCTTGATGATCCAGACGGCGTCACGTTGCATGACGGCCGCTGGATTCATGACACGCTTTTGCCAGCATTGACGTAATTTCAGTTTTCAACGGAGGGTGGCGAAATTCCT
>JAPKCZ010000651.1 GCA_028822745.1 Kiritimatiellia bacterium
GGACCGACAAGGGCGCTAAAATTTTCAAAGTGACGACCAACCTGCGCGCCGGTGTGGTTTGGGCGAACACCTTCAACAAATTCGACCCCACCTCCCCTTTTGGCGGCTACAAAGAAAGCGGCATGGGACGCGAGGGTGGTCTGCACGGACTGCGCCCCTACCTGAGTATATAGAGGAAGGAAGATCACCATGGCTACCAAACCAAACCAAGCGAAGCGATCCCCACAAAAGCGCGCGACAGCCTCAAAAGCATCAGCGTCATCGCGATTGCGTGTCATGAAAACCTACAAGCTCTACATCAAGGGCAAATTTCCCCGTACCGAATCCGGTCGCTATGACGTTTTTACATCCGCCAACGATACACCGATTGCAAACATTTGCCGTGGTTCAAGAAAAGATTTCCGCGATGCCGTCTGCGCCGCGCGGGATGCCGCCACACCTTGGAACAAAGCATCCAGCTACCTTCGCGGGCAGATTCTTTACCGCATCGCTGAAATTCTTGAAGGACGCCGCGACCAGTTTGAGGCAGAACTTGTACAACAGGGCGCACGACGCGCCGCAGCGGTCTCCGAAGTGACAGCCGCCATTGACCGCTTGGTGTACTACGCAGGTTGGTCTGACAAAATGCAGCAGGTCTTCAGCGCTGTAAACCCAGTCAGTTCTGCGCATTTCAATTTCTCGATGTGTGAAGCAACAGGCATCGTTGCCATTATCGCACCAGAAGAAAGCGGTCTACTCGGACTCGTATCGAACATCGCGCCAGCCATTGTTGCGGGCAACAGTTGCGTCGTCCTCGCCTCATCTCAGTACCCCCTCACGTCCATCACTTTCGCGGAAGTGCTCAATAGTTCCGACGTGCCTGCTGGCGTCGTCAACATACTTACCGGACACCGTAGCGACCTTTTGAGTCATTTTGCATCGCATATGGACGTCAATGCGCTAGTCTATTGCGGTAACGACGTTAAAGAGATCAAGGCCGCGCAGCTTGCATCGGCAGAAAATGTCAAACGCGCCGTGATCCGCCGCACGACCAAGTGGAACCACGCGGACGCGCAAAGCCCTTATATGATTCTTGATACCCAGGAAATCAAAACAACGTGGCACCCCATAGGAAACTGAATAATGCTCGAATGGTTTAAGAAACGCTGGGGCTTGAAAAATGCTTTTCAAGTGGTCATCGTCCTCGTTGTCTTCTCCATCACCGGTTCCACGCTGCTTTATGTCCGCCAACCCGTTTACAACGTTCTGGGCATGACGGAGTCCTCCCCGCTATGGCTAAAAATCATTTTGTGCATCCCCCTATACCAAATCATGCTGCTTTTTTGGGGAGCCATCTTTGGACAGGCACGCTTTTTCTGGGAGTTCGAAAAGAAGTCATTTCACCGAATGATGGGTAAACGCGGCCCAGCCAAGGCAAGCGCCGCTGCCGTCGGCGAGTAAAGCCTCCGGCTGTCACGACGGGACGCGTCAGACCGACGTAGGCACCCCTCTGACGCATTCCACCCAATGCTTTGCCTCACGACCTGCCAGGTCTTTTATCTGGTGGCGACAGCTGAAGCCACACGCAATGATCTCGGTGTCCGCATCCGCTGAGCGCACCGCGGGCA
The DNA here is from genome assembly GCA_028822745.1 of Kiritimatiellia bacterium. GTDB lineage: Bacteria > Verrucomicrobiota > Kiritimatiellia > UBA8416 > JAIOPI01 > JAPKCZ01. Next base: position 1,608 of record JAPKCZ010000651.1, read on the forward strand.
GCAGGGTTTCTTCTCCCACTTTACAGGACACGTCGTAGTGCTCTTTTTCATATCCGAATGAACCGGCCATGCCGCAACAACCGGATGGAATCTCTGCAACCTCAATGCCGTCGACCTGATCCAGAATAGCTTTCATCGCCCCGGTTCCATACAATGCCTTTTGATGGCAGTGCCCATGGATAAGCACACGCTGTGCCTCCGAACGAAACGCGACATTCACACGACCCGCGTCGATTTCCGCCTGCAGAAACGTATCAATCATCATCACATTGCTGGAAATGCGCTTCGCCAATGCGTCGTCGTCGATGAGATCCGGCAAATCATCAATCAAGGCGGATGCGCAGCTGGGCTCACACACCACAACCTTCATACCGCGGGCAATGATCGCATCGAG
>JAPKCZ010000652.1 GCA_028822745.1 Kiritimatiellia bacterium
CTCACCCGGATGCGGTGTTAGCAGACAACCGGCTTTTGCTGCACGGGCCAAATCAGGATGACGCGCCAGCACATTGAGTCCATCAGCGTCGATCACAACCGGGCCAGCGGCATGCTCGAGAACGTCGGCCAAAACGTGTTCCATTCCGTCACCCGCCGTCATGCCGGGCCCCACCACCACAGCACGAAAAGCGCCCCAGTCGCGCCCCCATTCCGCAATAGCGTTCGGCGCGAAGGCACCCGTTTGGCTTGACGGCGCCGCGAAAACCATGGCTTCCGGAACCGCGGCAACAACAGCGCTTTGGATACAGTCTGGCACCAGCACGGACACAAGCCCTGCGCCCGAACGGACAGCAGCACGCGCCGCCAGAATGATCGCTCCAGCCAATCCGTCCGATCCGCCCACGATCAAGACATGGCCGAAAGCGCCTTTGTGATCGCCGCGTTCACGAACCACGAGCGTGCGACGACAGTCGTCCCCGCTGATGAAATGAACATCCGCCCCATAGCGGGCAACCAATGCATCATCGAACCCAATATCCACGACATCGACAGACCCAACGAATGGGAGCGCCGCAGGCTGCACCAATCCGGATTTGGGCAACGCCATGGTGACCGTCAAATCCGCCACAACGGTGTCGCCCAGCGCCTCCCCTGTATCTGAGTGCATGCCGGACGGCACATCCACGGAGACAACAGGACAACGGTGCCTGTGCGCATTGATAAATCGAATCGCACCGGCCGCGTTGCCGCGGGCAGGGCCACGAATACCCGTCCCGAGGACGCCATCAACGACGATGCCATCGTGTGATTTGGTCTCTTCAGTCAACGCGTCCCATTCATCCGGAGAAGAAACTTCGGTCAGGCGAATGCCGGCCTGCTTCATGGCCTCAAGATGGTTTAACGCGTCCCCCTTAATGCGGCCACGACTGCCGGCCAATAGAACCTCGACGTCGTAATCACGTTCTTTCAGATAGCGCGCGGCAACGTAAACGTCGCCGCCATTGTTACCCTTGCCAGCGACAAGACGCACGGTGCCATCGCTGAATCCGCCCACCTCAGCCAACTCATCAACGATTTCCGCCACACCAAACCCGGCCCGGTCCATGAGCGTGAATCCGGAAACACCGAATTCGGATGTCATGAGTCGATCCATTTCCATCATCTGCGCTGTCGAGACAACGATCATTGGTTCTTATCCTTAATGACGGCACCTATTGCCAACCGGTGTCTGTGAAACGCTACGATGCGGCGAGGCAGCCGAGCATTTCTCGCACAGCGTTCGTCATACCGATCAATACAGCACGCGACACAATGCTATGCCCAATGTTCAAGGTGTGCAAATGCGGGACGCGCAGAATCGCGTCGATGTTGCCGAGATGAATGCCGTGCCCAGCGTTAACCTGCAAGCCTAGGGAATGCGCCAGCTCAGCAGCCTCGATCAGGCGGGTGAGCTCGTCATCGACGGCGGCGTCTCCGCTCGCGTCGCAGAATGTCCCCGTATGAAGTTCTATGATTGGGGCACCGGTCGACGACGCAGCACGAATCTGGTCAGCGGCGGGATCAATAAAAAGACTACAGGCGATGCCTGCATCGCGAAACGCGTCCACCGAGGCAGCCAGTGACGATCCACCGCCAATGACGTCAAGGCCGCCTTCAGTTGTTAGCTCGGCCCGTTTCTCAGGAACAACACACACTTCGGCAGGCTTCACATCAAGGGCGATCGCGACAATCTCGGGGGTGTCCGCCAATTCAAGATTCAGCGGGAGGGAAATGGCCGATTTGAGCTGATAGACATCCGCATCCTGAATGTGTCGCCGATCCTCGCGCAAATGCACCGTAATCCCATGGGCACCCGCTTCCTGGCAAAGCATCGCGGCGTCGACCACACTGGGGTAGATCGTCCTGCGCGCCTGCCGAACAGTCGCCACATGATCAATATTTACGCCTAAATTCACCGAATGTGTCACTCTGTTATACCCCGCGTTGCGAGCGCTGTTT
>JAPKCZ010000653.1 GCA_028822745.1 Kiritimatiellia bacterium
GGCACCGATGATTGCCTTGGCCATTGCAGTGAGTGGCATTGGTTCGGCGTTGGTGATGTTGCTTACCGTCCGTCTTACTCGACCGACTTTTGTCGAAGGCCAGGTGGTTGTCTGGAGTAATGCTATCGATTCAACGCTTCCTGTAACGGTGGCGTTAGCGCTTACGACTCTTCTGACATTGGTTGCCGCATGGTTTGTCTTGCGCCTGATGGGTGCTAAGCAGATGGCCATTCATGAGTTGCGGCAGGAACAACAGGAGGCGGCAGCACAAAGGCGGGATTCGGATAGTCGACGCGAAGAAGATGCCGCACTTGCTCGTTCGCTTCAGGCGTTACCCGATCCAACCTGGATAATCAATACCAAAGGAGAGGTCACTGTCTGGAATGCTGCAATGGAAAGGCTGAGTGGTGTGTTGTCCTCGGATATGTTGGGCAAGGGTAATTATGAACACGCGCTACCCTTCTATGGGAAGCGTCGTCCTGTGCTAATCGATTTGGCGCTCGATTGGGATGCTCGATCTCGCGATCATTATGTTTTTGTTCAGCGTGATGAGGAAGGGTACCTTAGTGCAGAAAGTCAAGACCCTAAAGGGGGATGGCTCGCTGAGTCTGCCCGCTCGCTTTACGATGGTGAAGGGCGTCTGGTGGGTGCCATTGAGACGGTCCGGGATATTACTGATCAGAAAGAACAGGATCTTGAACGCATAGAAGTGCTCAAGGTTGCCGAAGCAAATTTGGCGGAGCTAGAGGAGCATCGTCTAGAACTGGAAGCGGTCCAACGAACAGCGCTTTTCGGAACGATTACGGTCGACAGTAACCTGGTTATCCGATCGGCTAATGCCGCCGCAGGTGAGATGTTTGGTTACGAGGTCACTGATCTGGTCGGTCGGAGGGTGACTGAAATTGGTGCCGATGATGAGAACTGGTTTCGCCATGAGGCCGCCATACGACATTACTGGCAGGCAGGCAACCGAGCACTGTTTGACCGAGTGGTTGAGGGGACCGCGCGGCGGCGCGATCAAACTACCTTTGGCGAGACGTCCTGGACGACCTTTCCAATCGCGCTGCGTCTTTCCGAGATCACTCGCAGTGGCGAGCCGTTATTGGCGTACTCCTTGCAGAACCTGAGCGAGCGGAACATTCAACGGACGGAGCTGGATGAGAAGGAAAGTCGTATTCGACAACTTGAGACTACGATCGGTCTCGATGCGCTGTCAGGGGTTGATCAAGGTGTTCTGCTGCTTGATGATGAGCTTAAGGTGGTACTGCTAAACGAAGCGTTTGCAGCATTTCATAGTATTCCTGAGGATATGTGTCAAGCGGGCACAACGTATGAAACATTGTTGCGCTACGCGGCGGAAGAAAATTTATTTGGTGACGTTGACGTTGACGTTGACGTTGATGAATTAGTGAGGGAAAGAAGTGCGTTAGTGCGGCGTGGGGAAGGCTACACGACCGACTTTGTTACGCGCCAGGGGAAAACGTTGTTGGCGACGGGTCGCTCTTTACGCAGTGGGGGTTATTTATTTCTGCACAGTGACGTAACAGAACAACGGCTAAAAGAGCGTGAGTCAGAAAAGAAATTAGAGCAGCTGGAAAACGTCCTCAGTCTGCAGGCAATCGATCATCTCGCGGTGGGGATGAGCGTCATTGACGAAACGATGAATCTATTGTTTTGCAATCGTGCGTATCAAGAAATTTATGAGTTGCCGGCAGTATTGTGTGAGGTGGGCACTAGCTTCGAGTCAATCTTATGGCATCTGGCTAATCAAGGGGTGTACGGTGATGAGAGCCTCGATACCGTTATTAAAGAACGGATGGAGACCATTCGTAATAACCGCGAATATCAACGCGATTTGAACTTGTCTAATGGTCGAGTCATTGAGGTGACCGGACGATATCTAGCAGGAGGTGCATCTGTCTTCGTTCATGCGGACGTGACTGTTGAGCGTCGCCGACAAGAAGAAAAAGAACACCGTATCGAAGAACTCGAGCATTCAA
>JAPKCZ010000654.1 GCA_028822745.1 Kiritimatiellia bacterium
CTGCAGCACGTCGTTGATCGCCTTTTGTATGCTGTGACAGTTGGGCTGTATCTGCCAACCGGCGTAATTCGTACCATCATAGGAAACTGTGGCGCGATAGCGTGGCATAAGAACTCAATAAGATGGCGGCAGCGTATCGTTCTGGAAATGCTTCGAATCCAGATACCCTTGCAGGATGGACTGTGCGGCGAGTTTGTCGATTTTTGATTTTCGTTGCTTGCGACTGAGATCGGCTCGAATCATTTCGCGTTCAGCACCAACGGACGACAAACGTTCGTCCCAGGTCTCGACCGTGAGGCCCGTGGCCTTTCCCAATTCCGCCGCAAACTTCATCGCTTCATCGGTCATGGCGCTGTGTGTGCCATCCATGCTCAGTGGCTTGCCGACAACAATGGTCTCGACCTCGTGCTCAAGACAGACCGCCTTAAGATCCTTCAGCACCTGTTTACGGCCGCGCACTTGCAATACGTCCAGCGGCGAAGCAAACGCGTGGAAGGGGTCGCTCAAGGCGAGTCCAATCCTGACCGTTCCGTAATCAATACCGAGAAATCGTGACATGTAAACCTTTCTGCCGGAGCCTGTTAAAGCAGTCCGTCGTATCCCCCACGCTTCTGCAGAGACTGGACGATGGCCTTAACATCCTGCGCACGATCTTTGGCGCAAACAAGCGTTGCGTTAGCAGCCTGCACGACGACCAGATCATTTACACCGATCAACGCCGTTAGACGCTCCTCAGAAACAACAATGTTCCTTGTCGAGTCGAGTGATTCACATTCGCCCAGAACAACATTGCCTTTAACGTCAGCCGGGAAATGCTCTTGCAAGGCCGGCCAGGATCCGACGTCGTCCCAACGAAAAGTCCCTTTCGCCATGATAATGTTGTTGGCCTTCTCCATAATCGCGAAATCGATCGAAATCTTATCAATCTTGCCGTATTCCTCGGCCAGGGCGGCATCAAAGGTATCCTTGCCGACATGTTCAAGCATCGCGTTCGCCATGGCTGCAACCGGTTCATGATGCGCTTCGAGTGAACTTAAAATGGCTTTCACGGACCACACGAACATGCCGGAGTTCCAGTAGAAGTTACCGGAATCTACATACGTTTCAGCGGTTGCCAGGTCCGGCTTCTCGACGAATCTCTCGGCATTGAAGAACGCAATCTCGCCATCATGCGAAACAGACTCACCAGATTCGATGTAGCCAAATCCTGTAGACGGAAAATTTGGGCTGATCCCCATCGTGATCAGAACGTCTTGCTCGACGGCGAGCTGCATACTTTCACGCAAGGTCGTTTGAAACACATCCAAGTCCCCGATCAGATGATCCGCCGTCACGACACAGAAAGCGGCTTCGGGGTTACGCGCCTTCACCAACGCAGCACCAAGCCCCACCGCGGCCGCGGTATCACGACCGAAAGGCTCCCCGATGATGTTGGCCTTTGGCAGTTCAGGGGCCCCCTGCGCCGTGGCCTCCACAAGTTCAGCACTCGTCACAACAAAAATATTTTCCGGCGGGACGAGACCATTCAGACGCTCAATGGCCAATTGAAGAAGCGACTTGCTGCCAAAGAGCTTCAAAACCTGCTTGGGAGAGCGCGTCGTACTCAGTGGCCAGAATCGCTCACCTTTGCCACCCGCCATAATCACGGCATATCGATCTTGCGTCATTGAGTTTGTCCTCATCTATTAATGTACCTGAATCGACAAGAATAGGCTGTTGAGTATAAATCATCAAGCCTAGCTTCATTGGAGCAGTGCGTGGGTGCCTGAGTGCGGTTGGTCCGGACATACGCCACAGGAATCCACACAATTTATGCCGCACATCTTAAGACGCGAGGGTTCACCGACAGCGATTTCGCTGACAACTCCGCGCTTGAAATCGTGTTGCGAGGCCTAAGCTGGGCCAGTCGCTGAGCCCAATTCATCGCCGGCATGGGGACGCATCCTACAGCCACCCCCCTTGCCCGCCGAACACCTCAGAATCTTGCGCACAGTTTT
>JAPKCZ010000655.1 GCA_028822745.1 Kiritimatiellia bacterium
GGTGGGCGCGCCGGTGAAAGCCGAGGATCGCTGCTTCTTCTCGCAGTGCCTCTGTCGTGATTACCTGGCGCTTCGCTGCCACGATATCCATTGGCTTGAGCTTCAGCGCGAGGAGCGCAATACGCATCCGATCCGGCATCGTCCGCCCATGTACAACTTGTGGGAGTTCAGGTCGGAGGGCCTGGCAACGGCCTTTGAAGAGACGATGCTGCAGGCCGGGTTCCTGGACCAGCGCCCGCGTGCGCGAGAAATCACCTATGTGCTCGTGGCATTTCGTGCGGCACGCGCACTGGCCGGCATGAAGTTGCAGAGCCGGGAATGGACGCTCCATCAAGCGATCGACTACACCGTGGCGAAGACCCCGCGGGGATGGGTGAAGGCGGATGGCGGCTTGATAGTGGGTGATCTGGGCCTCTATCTGGAGCAACCGGGGTACGGGACCAGTTACATCGTGGGCAAGGTCCAGTTTGACCGATTGATCGCTGAGTGCGCCTGTTTGCGCGGCGACACGTTCAACCTTAAGAGCTTCTTTGACGAGAACTTCTCGCTAAGCACGATTCCCGCCTCACTCATTCGCTGGGAAATGACGGGAAGCCGGGAGCCGATGTTCAATCCATAGGTGTTGTCAGGACCAGAGAATGCGAGAATGGGTTGCGCCTATCCGCAGCGCGTCGCGCAACCACCTGCCGAGCGATTTTGATCTGCCCACCACCGGCATGCGAGTAGACCCGCCACCCAGGGACATGCACGTTGTACGCGATCCCAAGACTCCCCCACGCGGCCTAGAGCTTACGCCAGGCATCGATGTGGCGGGTCAGGACGTCTTCGGGATCTTCGGGGTTGATGACTTCCACGGAGAAGAATCCGTCAAACCCGTCGTCACGCAAGAGCTCAATTTGGCGCTCCAGGTGGGGGAGATGCTCCTCTACTTCCACATTGTAATGTGCATGCTCCACGCGGCCTTTGACGTGGCGATAGGCCTCGTCCACACCCTCGCCGTGTATAAGGCAATGCTCCAGATGCCAGTTGACCCACAACGCGGCCGGATATCCCGCGCGATACATGATCTCGCCCGCGTCATATCCACGCAGATTCGTATGCGTCTCCAGCACAAGTTTTACGCCCACTTCGCCCGCATGTTCCGACGCTTTGCGCAGGTATTCGGCCTGGGCCTCATAGTTGGCGCTACGCCGCCGGCACCCCATGTTCGGCAACGGATCACCAAAGACCCGGACGCGTCCGATCTTAGTGTCGGCAGCAAGATCGATGAACGTGAGAAGTTTCGCCAATTCCACGTCACGCGCCGCCTTCTCTTCCTTGGAGAACCACACACCGGGCGACAAGCAACAACCTTCCAGGCCCCCATCGGCCAGCCTCTTCGCCACGTCCTTGCGCTCGGACGCAGACAGGTCCAATTCGACACCGTGCTTCTGGTCCCATTCCGGCCGAAACTCGATTCCCTCGTAACCATGCTTCTGACCCGCTGCGATTAGCTCGGCGAGCGTCATCGCCGGACACACGGAACTCATGAATGCTATTTTCATTATGTAATATCCTCTCGTAGTTTTTAAACAATCTGCCTTAGCCTATAGAAACACTCGCACCCGACTTCGCCGATGCATAGATCGCGTCGGTCATCTTCTGCATGCGTAGCGCGCGCTCCAAACCGGTCGCCGGCTGCGACCCTTCCCGTATGGCGCGCATGAAGTTGTCCATATCGTTATCGGTTTCGCCGCCGTCGGTCTCCTTCCAGATCGTCTCACTGACAACACCTTTGCCCGGAACGAACGTGTCGAGGATCACCTCGTTCGGCTTCCCTTGGGGTGGAATCATCGGCAAATGCAATGTCCCCTCCGTGCCGATAATTTCCCAGGCTTCATCGGTCCTGATGCTCGAGAATTCTGCACGTTCCAGAACAAACGCAATATCATCCTCGCATTGTATATGTGCGGCAAAGTGCGCGTCGGCGTCGGATCCGGGGGCTGCGTACGCCGACA
>JAPKCZ010000656.1 GCA_028822745.1 Kiritimatiellia bacterium
AGCCAGTGCGTACTGCGTGAGATCATTGGTTCCCAGAGAGAAAAAGGACACATGGGGAGCAATGGCATCGGCCGACAAAGCCGCGCTGGGAATCTCAATCATGACACCGACCTCAATATCCTCATTGAACGCTGTGCCTTCTTTGCGCAGATCGTCTTTCGCAGACTCGAGCACGTTATTGGCGGCGATGACTTCTTCGACGCCGCTGATCATGGGATACATCAGTTTCACATTGCCGTGCGCGCTGGCACGCAAGATAGCGCGTAGCTGGATCCTAAACGTTTCTGGGTGTCGTAGGGACATGCGAATAGAACGGCACCCCAGAAAAGGATTTGCCTCGGGATGCGCCGGAATGTCCTCTGCGTATTTATCGCCGCCCAAGTCATATGTACGGACAATAAAAGGACGGTTGCCGAGCTCCTGGGCAGCCTTGCTGTAAATCTCCGTTTGCTCTTCTTCTGTATCCGGCCTGTCGTGAGACAGATAAAGGTATTCAGACCGAAAGAGTCCAACGCCTTCGGCACCATACTTACCTAGGGACTTAAGCTCGCTGACAGATTCGATATTTGCAGAAAGGACAATTCGGTGACTGTCAGTGGTTTCGGCCGGTTCTTTCTTAAGGCCCTGGAACCCAGTTTCAATAGAACGTCGCTCCTCTTCCAACCGCCCGAAGTCCTCTTTGTCGGCCTGCGATGGATTCAAAATGACGATGCCACGTGTTCCGTCGATCAGCAAGGTGTCGCCGGTCTCTACTGCCGTACTCAAATGTTCAAGGCCGACAACAGCAGGAATTTGCAAAGCCTTAGCCAACAGAGCCGTGTGGGAGGTTGCACTGCCAAAATCCGTCGCAATGCCCAACACGAATTCGCGCCTGAATAGAGCCGTTTCTGAGGGGGTCAAATCAGTGGCGACGGCAATGGTCTCGTGTTCGTGGTGTTGAATCGGAGAGGCAGCGTCACCCACAAGGTTACGTAGTAAGCGAAGCGAAACATCTCTGATGTCGATAATGCGTTCACTGAAATATTGATCCTTGAGCGCCGCAAATGCGTCGACGAATTTATCAGTAACCGCCTTCACCATCGCTTCGGCACAGCGGTGATCGCTGCGGATGCCATTGACGATTTTTTCAATGAATGCTTGGTCGTCCAGAACAACCAAATGCGCGTCCAGAATACCGGCTTCGGCAATGATCGCCTTGCGCTCAAGGTCCTTCTGGATGGCTTTGATCTGCTGCCGCGTTTCAATCAAGGCCTGCTCAAGTCTGCGGATCTCAGCGTGGACCTCATCGGGCGCAATCACGTGATCAGGAACATAATCCGACAAACCCGTTATTCGGAAGGCATCGGCGACGACAACGCCAGGAGAGACGCCGACCCCCTGCAGTTGCATACGCGCGCCATTGGAAGGCTCTGCGCTGGTGGGCATGCGCTAGCCTTCTTCCGCGAACTTGCGTTCGACCAGCGCTTCGAGGTGATCGAGCATCGTTTTGGCATCGGCACCATCAGCGGTAAGGTTCAATTTAGTTCCGCAAGCCGCCTCCAGTGTCATCAGCGCAAAAATACTTTTGCCAGGCACCTCGTTTCCGTCCTTTTCAACCGTCAGGTCGGATTCGTATCGAGATGCCACCTTGACGAAAACGGAAGCAGGCCGAATGTGCATGCCGAATTCGTTCTTGATGACCACTGTGCGTGTATGTTGACCGTTATTCATAAATTCTATTCGCTGGCGTCAATTCCATCAGTCAACAATGCCATGAGCTTTTCGTCCAGCTCTTTAGCAGCATCATGGCCTAATAATCTTAATTTACAGTCTAACGCGGCGGTTTCAACCAGTCCAGCAACGTCACGACCAGGCGCAACGCCAATCAGAACTTGCGGAACATCCACCCCAAGAATCGTCTTTGTCCGCCTAACCATACCAGAACGATCCTCCATTTCCAGCAGTTTGGCGTCGGTCAAGGTTGCAACCAGATCCAGTTTTTTCGATTGCC
>JAPKCZ010000657.1 GCA_028822745.1 Kiritimatiellia bacterium
TTGGCGGGGCGTGCCACGGATGCCTCAATCTACTCGGCGATCCCGCTTATGCGGGGCTACGACCCAGGTCTCGTCTGGCATTTATCAAAAATCATTGAATGCGCCGGCGCGGTTGCTGTCCCAAAATCTGGACAGGACTGCATGATCGGTATTTTGAAACCGGATCATTTCCTGGTCGTCCCAGCCCATCCCGACATTCGGTGTACGCGGATGAGCGTCGCCGCGCACACGCTCTATGAAAACCCGAGCCCCTATCATCTGATAGAGCCGGATGGGACGGTGGTGACTGTGGATTCTACCTACGAACAGTTCGACGAGCGCACCGTGAAGGTTGCAGGCAGCCGTTTTGAGCACTCCAAACGCTATACAGTGAAGCTCGAAGGGGTACGCCGGGCAGGGTATCGCACCGTATTTATGGCTGGCGCCCGGGATCCCGGGCTTATCGAGATCATTGACGACTATATTGAGTCTTGTCGCGCGCGCGTGCGTCAACAGGTGGCGGCATTGGGTATCGGCGAGGATCAATACAAGCTAAATGTCCACGTCTACGGTAAGTCGGGCACCATGGCTTCGCGTGAGCCTATCCAAGACGCCGTACCGCACGAAGTCGGCATTCTGGCCGAGGTCCTGGCGGACGATGAAGAAACCTCCAAGGCGGTCATGGCAATGGCGCGCCTGGCGCTGCTGCATTCCGATTTCCCGGGACGCAAATGCATTTCCGGCAATCTCGCCATTCCGTTTTCGCCCTCGGATATCCCCGTCGGGCAGACCTACGAGTTCAACCTCTGGCATATTATGGAGATCGACGATCCGTTAGAGCCCTTTCCGGTTGAAATGGTGGACGTATAAAAATGGTGGCCTTGTCGGAATTAGCCTCCGTTTTGCGGTCAAAGAATGCCGGAGCTTTGTTATGCACGCTGGATCTGATGTTCGAGGATGTGGCGACCTATGAGCGCGTGCGTGACAGCGGCGTGATCAATCCCGAGCTCATAGCTTCGCTTTACCATATTTCGCAGAATGAAGTTTCAATCATTCCCTACGATGTCGCTATGTCGATAAAGGTTACGGTTCCCCGGTTGGTGCCCTCGGGCAGCTTCGGAGACACCGACGTTTACGGCTCCCAGCAGCATGGCCCGCTGCTGACTATAGAGATACCCGACTGACCCTGACGTGCAGGCGGCATCGCCATTCGGCCATGGCCTGAAGCTGGACCGCGCTCTGGCCGACGAAGTCATCGTGCGGCGCAATGGCAGAGTGATGGAACAGGGCCTGGGCGCGCATATCTTCGATGACCCGCAAACCGGCTAAACCAAGGCCTTGACAGCCGCCATCCTTGACCTGGAAGCCACGGAGGGGCGCGCGGTATCGGTTTAAAACCAAGATATCACCGCGATCTTGTCATACCGCAAAGGCGGAACGCCGAGATAGGTCTGAAAACCGTCAAAAGCGCGGCTTCTGAAACGGCACTCGCGCTTGGCATTATGGGCAAATTATATATAGAATAAAGGAGTTGTGTACCTGTGTTGCTTCGGGCGTTTCCTTTCTTTGTTATGTGGTTCGAGAGCGCGGCCAATGCGCATTTTGTGAGAGTTGGAGTGATCAATGCGCCAGATGATTTTAGTCGGATTCTTGCAGGCGCAGAACTGCTCGCACTTTGCGGCCTCGTGGCGCCATCCGAACTCCCGAGCGGATTTCACGGCGCCGGAATATTACGCCCATATTGGCCGTGTGCTGGAAGAAGGCAAAGTGCATCTCGCCTTCTTCGATGACCGGCTGGGCATGCCAGAATATTTGGGTGGCAACTTTACCGACGCGGTCCGTTACGGCATCCGTTGCGTTAAAATGGATCCCATCGCCACGCTGATGCCCATGGCCATGGCGACGTCAAGACTGGGCCTAGGCGCGACCATGTCGACGACCTATTACGAGCCGTTTCACGTGGCCCGGATGTTTGCAACCCTCGACCTCATGACGCATGGGCGTATGGCC
>JAPKCZ010000658.1 GCA_028822745.1 Kiritimatiellia bacterium
TTCTTTTCCTTGGCGAGCTTCGCAAGCGCATAGGCCTCGGAAATTTCGTGGGTCAATGGTTTCTGACAGTACACCGGCTTAGCCAGATTCATCGCCATCAAGGTCGCCGGATAGTGGGTGTGATCCGGTGTAGAGACCACCACGCCGTCAATTTTGTCACCCATCGTCGACAGCATCTCACGATAATCCGCGAACTGCGCAGCGTCAGGTGTTTTCGATAATTTTCCGCTACTGAAGACCCTCTTGTCCACGTCGGCAAGGCCAACCACTTGTACCTTCGGGTGGTTGGCGACTCTGGCCAAGTCGCTACGGCCCATGCCCCCCAAACCAATATGCGCGGTGCAAAAACGACCGTTAGGAGAATCCGACCACGCTCCCGAAGGCAGAATACTAAACCCGGCGAAGACGGCTGAGGACTTGATAAATTGACGACGTTTCATTTTGACCACACTTCTCTTTCGTGTTTTGGGGCGACCCACAACCTACTGCCGGACACAGCGCTTAAACGCTGAGCTGCCAATTTTCGCTATGACAACGGTGTAAACTCTACTCTCTTTCACCCGACATGCCTTGTATAATTTCAGCATGCCCGTGTACAAAAGAGAAACACGACTTATGCGTCAACGACCAGAATGAGGCCTTTAAAGACACATTAAACGTCGTATCGAAAAAGCTGATTGGTTGTTTCCATTGATCGGCCTCAATTTGCCGTTAGCCGTCGTAGATCCCCAACGCGGCGCCAGCGTCGCGCACGGCGTCGCGTGCGACTTCCGGTAAGGACGGATGGATAAAGATCATGTCGAGCAGATCATCAATCGTGCCGCCCTTCATCATCATGGCAATGAAGAGATGAATCATATCGGACGCTTCATCCCCCACAATATGCGCACCGAGTAATCGATGCGTTTTCCGGTCCGCCAAGACCTTGACCAGACCATGGTCGCTCAGACGGGCCATGCCGGGCGTGCTTTCGGCATACGCGGCTTTTCCAATGACGACATCGACACCGTCCGCGCGCAATTGTTCCTCGGTTTTGCCCACACTGGCGATTTGCGGATGCGTAAAGACCGCCGAGGGCACGTCGCCATAGGCAATCGGCGTCTCAATGGCCTCACGCAAGAAACGCCGCACCAGATACTCGCCTTCGTAATTGACCGAATGACGAAAAAAGTAGTTCCCGACACAGTCGCCCAGCGCAAAGACATGGGGCGCATGCGTGCGTAAATGTGAATCAACGCGGATGTATCCTGCCTCGTTACATTCAACGTCCGTGTGCTCAAGCCCGAGATCGTCGGTCATCGGCCGCACCCCGGACGCGACCAACAGAGCGTCGCTTTGAAGCACCACCGACCCACCTTCGGCGTCTTGACAGTGTACACTAAACAGACCGTCAGCGTATTCGACGCGCTGTGGCGCATGCCCTTTGTGCACCGTGTGGTGTTTTGAAAATTCGCGTTCGAATTCGGCGACCACATCGTCATCCTGCCCGCGCAGAAAGCGACTGCGCACGACGAAGTCGACCTCCGTCCCGAATGCGCCGTAGGCATAACCCAACTCGACAGCAATGAATCCGGCCCCAATCACGATCAAACGTTCCGGCAAGGTGGTATTGCGCAAAGCCTCGCGACTGGTCATAAAGGGCGTGTCGGCCAGACCATCGATTGCCGGCAACGCGGGCTCGGTACCCGTTGCGATGAATATTTTGTCCCCTGTAATGGTCTCGCCATTGACCGAGACCTCATGATTGGAGACGAAACGTCCTGCATGGGGGTAGAAGTCGATCTGAGCATCGGCATCAAACGCGTCGCGCTGCTGATCGGATGAGCCGTCAACCGTGGTACTGATCCGGTCAATCAAGGTTTTGAAATCGATACGACCTGTACGGCTGTCGAGCAGGTTGTAGCGTTCGGCACGTTTCTGCAGGTCGCGCACCTCGGCGGGGTAAATGAGCATCTTGGATGGAATACAGCCACGATTGAGGCAG
>JAPKCZ010000659.1 GCA_028822745.1 Kiritimatiellia bacterium
CTTGGGAGAGCTTTGAGGAATACCTCGATTACATTGATGCGCGGCGCTACGCCGTCGATTTTGGTGCCCAACTTCCCCATAGTGCATTGCGGCTTCAAGTGATGCGGGAGCGATCGCTTAACCATGCCGAGGCGACGCCCGAAGAACTCACAGAAATGGCCCGCATTGCAGAGCGCGCCGCTCGTGCAGGTGCACTGGGCTTCACCACGTCTCGAACGATTTTTCACCGTTCGATTGATGGTCAGGCGATTCCAGGGACGTACGCGGATCCGGCAGAACTGAAGGCGATTGCGCGCGGCTTTGCTGCCGGAGGCGGTTCTGTTCTGGAGGCAATTTCTTCTTCATCCATTGGTGACATGATCTTCCTTGGCGGCGAACGATATACGGCAGAGGAAGAGATGGCCCTACTGGCGGATCTCTCGCGAGACTGCGGTCTCCCAGTGACCTTTACGACGGTTCAGTTGCCCGAGCATCCAGAGGCCTGGCGCGATGTGTTGAGTTTTGCGACTGAGGAAAATGCGAATGGTGCAATTCTGCGCCCGCAGGTCGCTTCTCGCCCCATCGGCTTGATGACCGGGCTCGCGGGTTACCACAGTTTCATGCACCGAAAAACCTATGTTGAGCAATTGGCATCGTTACCGCTGGCAGAACGGGTTGCTCGCATGCGTAACCCCGAGACGAAACGCCAAATTTTATCCGACCCGGATATTGCGCCGAAAAATCCGGGCTCGATGGCAGCCTTGGCCCAAGGTTTCCTCGCCGTAGCGGAGGGGCTCTATATGATGCCGGAGGGCTATGACTACGAACCCTCTGCGGATACCACACTTGGAGCTCGTGCAGCGCGTGAGGGAAAACCCGTGGAAGAGGTTCTCTACGACTATCTGGTTGAAAACGAAGGACACAATCTGGGGTCACTGATGGCGACCAACTACCCGGAAGGCCACCTTGGTGCCGTTCGTGAGATGCTCGCGCACCCGGAAACGGTGACAGGACTGGGCGATGCGGGTGCCCATGTGAATCTCATTTGTGATGGCACGATGCCGACCACACAGTTGATTCATTGGGGGGGAGGTCGCACGCGAGGCGAGGGCCTCCCGGTCGAGTTCATCATTGAGAAACAGACGCGCCGCAACGCTCGACTCTACGGTCTGGAAGATCGCGGAACCCTTGAAGTAGGCATGCGCGCCGATGTCAATGTCATTGACCAGGCGAATCTTTCAGTAGGGCTGCCCATTTCATACGCCGACCTTCCCGCCGGCGGTTCCCGGATGCTTCAGAAGGTGACTGGTTACGAAGCCACAATCCTCAATGGCTCTGTGACGCGTCGCCACGATACAGATACGGGTGCCCGGCCCGGAGGCCTAGTACGTGGAAACATTGGGGCAGCCTAAAAGGTTCGGGCACGGTTAAACCACTAATCGGCCTAGAGAGTGCGAAGCACGAGAGGCCCAACTCGGCGAGTTCGGCGACGGCTGCCGCCTTGATCAGTGGCTTCCGCCACCACGGTTTCGATACCAATGCGGTTGCGGAAAATTTAACATGAGGGTGAATCCGGAAATCACCAGCAACAGAATGGCCAGCCCCCAAGGCGAAAGCGCCGGAACTTCTGGTGTCTCTCCGCCGTTGCACGAGCCGCAGTCCGCCGAACACGTAGAACATGTCTCGCTGCCGCCGCAGGTTAGATCGCCACAGTAAGACTGGCTGATAAAATCCCCCGGAGTATTGGTCGTCCATAAGGGCAGTCCGGCACTGTTGTAGAGAACTATGTTGCCGTCGTCCTGAAGCCATATTTGCGCTCCGGAAGTTCCAGATGTTTCCGATGCCCATAATGGTTGCTGGAATTCGTCATAGACGACGAGATTTCCATCGGCTTGAAAGTCGACATAACAATTTGTGCCGCTGCCCTGCGTATTGCTACTCCAAAGGGGCCCGCCGACAAGAGCATTGACGACGTTGTATAGAACCAAATTGCAATCGCTCT
>JAPKCZ010000660.1 GCA_028822745.1 Kiritimatiellia bacterium
TCCAGGCGACACTCCAGCCACTGGCCTCGTTGCCGCGGAACTCCAACGACTTCCTTGCCGCTTCCAGCAGTGCCGGGGTTTGCGTGGAAATCTGTGCGCTTGGATAGACGCCCCAAAGATGTGACACGTGCCGGTGCTTGTTGTCGGGGTCATCAACATCCTCCATCCACTCCTGGAGCTGGCCAAGGCGACCGATCTTGCTCGGCGGCAACCGGTCGCACGCATCAGCGATGGCACGGGTCGTGTCATCTTCCACGCCAAGCACTTTTGCGGCGCCCACGGTGTGTTGGAAGAGATCACGCAGAATCTGATTGTCCATGGTGGCGGCCACGGTCAGGCCGCCCTGTTCGGGCGAGTGGCTCGGGCATGTTACCAGTAGCTCCGGCTGATCCGGATGCGGGATGAGGAAATCGAGATAGAACTCGCACGCTTCGCGCATGATGGGGTAGGACTCCTGCAAGAAAGCTCTCTCCTCGGTGTAAAGGTAATGCTCCCACAGATGAATACAGAGCCAGGCGGAGCCCATGGGCCACACGCCGCAGTTTGCAAAGTCAACCGGAGCGCAGTTTCGCCAAAGATCGGTATTGTGATGCGCGACCCAGCCTGCGGCATCATAATACGCCTTCGCCGTGTCGCGCCCCTTGGGGACGAGGTCGCGAATCAGCTCGAACAGCGGAGCGTTGAGTTCGCTCAGGTTGGTGACATTGGCCGGCCAGTAGTTCATTTCGGCATTGATGTTGATCGTATACTTGCTGCCCCATGTCGGGAACAGACTTTCGTTCCAAAGCCCTTGCAAGTGGGCCGCTTGCGAGCCGGGCCGACTGCAGGCAATGAGCAGATAGCGTCCGTACTGAAACAGAAGCGCCGCCAGGGATTCATCGCCGCCAGCTGCGTATTCGCGGATTCGCACATCCGTCGGTGCTTCCGCCTTGGTCGAGGACGGCAGTTCCAGAGAGACCCGGTCGAACAAGGAGCGGTAATCCGCCACATGAGCAGCCAGCAGTTGATCGTAGTCCTTGTCATGTCCTTCAGCCAGCCGGACGCTGAGAAGTTCCTCAACACTGCCACCCATGTCATCGGCTGATACGTAACTGGTCGCGGACGCGAAACGCAGTATAATGCTGTCGGCGCCGGAGACGACGAGTTCATCCGCCTCCACGCGCACCTGCCCGCCCATGGCTTCGAGTATGAGTCGCCCGCCAAACGACAACCCGTCACCGGACCAGGGCCCGCAGAGACTCGTCTCGTCGCGGGACTTGAGCTGGCCGGAGAAGGTCATGACGTAAGACCCGCGCTCGTCGCATGCGTGCTGAATGGTGATGCCGTCAGGCTGCGGCGTTGACATAGCGAACCTGGCGCTGACCTGTCCCGGTTGGTCGGCGTCGAGGCACGCGACGAGGGCCTGATCAGGATGGGACGCAAAATACTGCCGACGGTGCGTCACCCCATTCACACGGTAGCTCACCCGGGCTACAGCCGTGGCGATATCCAGCTCCCGTTGATACTGGTCGCACGTCTCGTGCCCCGCAAATGAAATCGACAGGTCAGCCAGCGGCTGAAATGCCTGAATGAAATTCGGGCTGCCCATCATCTCTTCTTGGAGCAGGTTCTTGGCCTCCTCGGGCTTGCCCGCAAAGATCAATTCCCGGACGGTCCCAAGATTCTCGTGGGCGTCTTTCCGGTTGTAATCATGCGGGCCACCAGACCACAGGGCATCCTCATTAAGCTGAAGTCGCTCGTGAGCGCTCCCGCCAAAGATCATGGCACCCAGGCTGCCATTACCAATCGGCAGGGCCTCGACCCAATTGCTCGCCGCTTCTCTGTACCACAGTTTCATATTCTCTCTTTCAGAAGCTCTCTTCGTAAGCCGTATCCAGCATGGCGACAATGTTCTCGGGGGGAACATCGCCCATGATGTTGTGGACCTGGTTGAAGACAAAGCCGCTCCCCTGCTTGAAGGTCCGCACCAGCTTGCGGACG
>JAPKCZ010000661.1 GCA_028822745.1 Kiritimatiellia bacterium
AAATATCCGTGTGCAGAAAAAGAATGATCTCGTCTACCGACACCAATACTCGCTCTATCGTCAACCGATGGCGATGTACTCTCTAACAAGACGGATTCAGGCGACGGCAAGCCGCGCCTGATTCACGACGTTCGAAACGAGGAGCAAATGGATAAAAGAATCAGCAAGACTGACAACAAGCTTGTCTACACGTCAGATCGAGAGACGCTTGTCATTGAGCCCTGGGGACGGGATGGGTTGCGCGTCCGTGTGACCCCGCTTCCTGGGATCATCGACAAGCCGTGGGCGCTGACGGAGCCTGTTGACGCGCAAGCCAAAATCGAGATCTCCGATACGGGGGCAACCATCAGAAATGGGAAGATCTCCGCCCAGATTCAGGACATCCCCACCCAGGGAGGTCACCTGCAGTTCTTCAAGCATAGCGGCGACACGTCGGCCTGTATCCTGAGCGAACAGGACTATGTCGTCAATGCCCACAACCCCGGGACCCGTATCTTCCGACCGCTTGGCGACGGGCTCTCCCACGCCGAAGTTCATTTCGCGCCACGCGACGGAGAACGCTTCTACGGAATGGGGCTGAACGCAGCGGGCACACTCAATCTGAAAGGCAGCGTGATTGACCTCTATCAACGACATGTCAAACATGTTGTGCCCTTCGTCGTCTCCAGCGAAGGATACGGATTCCTTTGGAATAATCCGTCGCTTGGCCGGGTCGAATTTGGCACGAGCATGACCCGCTGGGTTTCCCACGGCTGCCGGCAGTTGGATTACTACATTACCGCGGGCGATTCTTATGCCGAGATCATGGAGCACTATGCGGACGTAAGCGGTCACGCCCCCGTGTTTCCTTACTGGGCCTCCGGGTTCTGGCAGTGCAAACTTCGCTACGAGACCCAGGAAGCGTTTCTGAGCGTGGCACGGGAGTTCAAGCGGCGCGGCCTGCCGCTGTCGGTGCTGGTCATTGATTTCAGGCATTGGGACATCACCGGGAACTGGAAGTTGGACCCCGAGTTCTGGCCCGACCCTGAAGCCATGGTCAAGGAATGTGACGAGATGGGCGTACGAATCATGATTTCGCCATGGACTCTGGTGGATGAGAAAAGTGAGAACTTTGCCTACATGAAAGAACACGGCCTGTTCACCGGTTCCATTGACGGAAGCAAGGACACGGTTGCATTTGAGCGGATGCAATACCAGTACGACCCGACAAACCCGGAAGCGGCCCGTTATCTCTGGAGCAAGTGGAAAAAGAACTACTTCGATATTGGCATACGCACGTTCTGGCTCGATCCGTGCGACGACTTCCACGAAATTAAGGACTACGATCAAGTCCTGTTTCACATCGGTCCCGGAACAGAAGTTCACAACTACTTCCCCGTGGCCCATCAGAAAAACATCTACGAGGGGCTGCTTGCCGCAGGAGAGCGTGAAGTGGTGACCATCTGCCGCAGCTCCTGGGCGGGATCCCAGCGCTACGGCGCATCTCCAGCCGTCCACGACATCATGTCTTCATTTGAGCATCTGGCAACGTACATGAAGGCGGGACTCAATCTAGCCATGAGCGGGATCCCCTGGGGTGCCAGTGAAATCGGTGGTTTCATCACCCTTGATAGTGAAAGTGACTGCTTCCACGAACTGATGGTGCGCTGGTACCAGTACGCCGTTTTTACGCCTGTCTTCCGTACCCACGGTCGGCGACCCAACAACGAGGCCTGGACCATCGGCGGCGACACCTACCCTCACATCCGGGCGGCGCTGATTCTCAGAGAGCGCCTGCGCCCCTATATCATGGAGCAGATGAAGCTGGCGTCGGAGAGGGGCCTGCCGCCTATGCGTCCGGTGTTCTTCGACTTTGCAGATGATCCGAAAACTGCGGAGGTGGAAGACCAGTTCCTCTTTGGGCCTGATCTCCTGGTGGCACCCATAACCAGCTATGAGGCGCGTAGCCGGGACGTGTACCTCCCGATGGGACCCGAGTG
>JAPKCZ010000662.1 GCA_028822745.1 Kiritimatiellia bacterium
GAAAAGCACAACACCGGCGATATGCCTGTGAACTTTGTCTTTCATGGCGGATCAGGCTCCACGCGTGAAGAAATTCGTGAAGGCGTGAGTTACGGTGCGGTTAAAATGAACATCGATACCGATACGCAGTGGGCGACGTGGCAGGGTGTGCTTGCGTTCTACAAAGAAAACGAAGCCTATTTGCAGACGCAGCTCGGCAACCCGGATGGCGCTGATAGTCCGAACAAGAAGTACTACGATCCACGCGTCTGGTTGCGTAGGGCCGAGCAAACGGTGGTTGAACGATTGATGGTCTGCTTTGAAGACCTGAATAATATCGACCGCAACTAAGCGATCGATACATCGTTAAACAGGAAAGTTCTCCGTCGTGTCGGCGGAGAACTTTTCGTTTATAGCGATAGGCCCATGAAGCGTCTTATGTATGCATTTCTGATTTCAACACTTTGTCTGTTTGGCACGCTAGGCCCTTTGGTGCTATCGGCCCAGACCAACAAAACGAAAGTGGCGTTCGCGGGGCGGCAGGCGGAATGGCATGGCTTTACGATCTACACCCATCAGGGACGTAAAGTCGTTCTGCCCAAGCAGGCGGCACCTGGCAGACCTTGGGTTCTTCGCGCGCGTTTTTGGGGACACGAGCCTCAGTTTGACATCGCAATGCTAAACAAGGGATATCACTTGGCGTATTGCAACATCGGTGGCCTCTTTGGCAACCCAGAAGCTGTGGCTCGGTGGGACGCCTTTTATACAGAGCTCACGCAGAAGCATGGGTTTTCCAGCAAGGTTGTTCTCGAGGGGTTTAGTCGCGGTGGCTTGGTCGTTTACAACTGGGCATGTGCGAATACAGGCAAGGTTGCCGCAATCTACGGCGACGCTGCCGTGATGGACATGAAAAGCTGGCCGGGGGTTTCGCATGCTGGCATGCGGCGTGCGTACCATTTCCAGACGGAAGATGACGTGCGAGCGTTCACCGGTAATCCTATTGATAATTTGGCGCCGCTTGCGAAAGCCGGTATTCCCATAATTCATGTTGTCGGGGATGCTGACGAGACGGTCCCCGTTTTAGAAAATTCAGGGCTCGCGCAGAAACGATACCGTGAATCGGGTGGCGTATTCGACCTGATTCACAAACCCGACTGTCGACATCACCCACACTCACTGAAGGATCCAGCACCGCTCGTCGCTTTTATCGAAAAGTACGTCGAATCAAAATAGTGCTACGCTGTTATGTCTCTATTAAATTTTCAAAATATTCACTATTCCGTTGGCGGGCGTGTTTTGCTCGACGGTGCATCGCTTCGCATACAGAAGGGTGAGCGCATTGGTTTGCTTGGCCGTAATGGCGAAGGCAAGTCCACCTTAATGCGCCTACTCGCTGGTGAGCTTGAAGTGGATAGCGGAGACATCATTGGGGATGCCACTACGCGTATCGCCTGTCTTCCGCAAAATGTTCCAGACGACATTGATGAGACTGTGTTTGAGGTTATCGCCTCCGGCCTACCGGGCGGTGACGATAGTGCACACCCTGTCGAGCGACTGTGCTCCCTGCTGGGATTAGAGAGCTGGCAGATGTTTGACGAGTTGTCTGGCGGACAAAAACGCCGAACCCTGCTGGGGCGAGCCCTGGCGTGCGAGCCCGACATTCTCCTGCTGGACGAACCGACCAACCATCTTGATTTGGATGGAATTCTTTGGGTTGAGCAATTTCTGCAGCGATTCCAGGGCAGTGTGATGTTTGTGACACATGACCGCGCCTTTTTGCAACGGATCGCAACGCGCATCGTCGAATTGGATCGTGGCCAATTCACGTCCTGGTCCTGTGATTACACCACCTTCTTAGAACGCAAAGCTGAATTTCTGGTCGCCGAGGAAAAGCGTTGGGCACAGTTCGATAAGAAGTTGTCGAAAGAAGAGGTGTGGATTCGTCAGGGCATCAAAGCACGAACGCGTCCTTCGTCTCGCGTACGGCGTGCCTTGA
>JAPKCZ010000663.1 GCA_028822745.1 Kiritimatiellia bacterium
GATGCGAACGACTCGATTTATCTCACTGAAAAGGTGAAGTACAAATCAGTGGTTGACGAAGTGAAATCACTTCAAGAAGAAGGTCGGCCGGTGCTGGTGGGTACTGTGGCAGTGGAAACCAGCGAACTTCTCTCTCGATTGCTGGACAAGGCGCGTGTTCCGCACAGCGTGTTGAACGCGAAATTTCACCAGCAGGAGGCAGAGATCGTGGCGCGAGCCGGCCAGCGCGGCACAGTGACCATTGCCACCAACATGGCCGGCCGGGGAACGGACATTAAGTTGGCCGAGGGCATTGCCGATCGCGGAGGGTTGCACGTGCTGGGCACCGAGCGCCACGAGTCGCGCCGGATTGACCGGCAGTTGCGTGGCCGTTGTGCGCGTCAGGGCGATCCCGGCAGCTCACACTTCTTCCTGAGCCTTGAGGACAAGTTGATGCGCCTCTACAGCAACAGTGAAAAGATGACGGGCCTCCTGCAACGCGTGGGCATGGAGGAGGAGGAGGAGATTTCACACCCGATGCTCAACCGCTCCATTGAAACCGCGCAGAAACGCGTGGAGCAGCACAACTACCAGATGCGCCGTAAAACACTGGAGTACGATGATGTGATGAACAAACAGCGCGAGGAGTTGTACGGCTTCCGCAACGACGTGATTCACGGCGACGATGTGCGCGATCGCATGTTTGATATTGTGGAGGAGGTGGTGATCGAGCGCGTGGTCGGCCACATCAGCACGGAGTTTGATGAAGAGAGCGGCGCGGATTTTCAAGGCCTTGGTGAATGGGTGAATCACACCTTCCCTGTTGGCTTGGATGAGGGCGCGCTGCGCAAGGCGGCTGACAGCGGGGAAATGCCCAGCGAAGGATCCCTGTACGACGGCTTGTCGGCGGCACAGTTTGGGATTTGCGGCTGTATTAACTTGGCCGTGCATGACGTGTATGAGATCAAGGTACAGACCGAGAACCCGGAAGCCCTGGATCACGCGGAGCGCTACACAATCCTGACATCTGTTGACCGTCTTTGGCGCGAGCATCTCTACGCGATGGACGGGCTGCGCCAGTCTGTGCACCTGCGTTCCTATGGCCAAAAGGATCCGCTGGTGGAGTACAAGACTGAGGCGCGCGACATGTTTATTGAGTTGATGGCCAACATCAAGGAGGAGGTGTGCCGCAGCATTTTCCTTACAGCCTCGAGCCTGGAATCGGTACAGAATCTCCTGCGCAGTTTGCCGACCGAGGCGAGCCATCAAATGGCCAACGCGCTGGGTCTGGATCCATCGATTGTCGGTGCAGGCGACATGGTCAGCGAGGTGAATGCCGAGGTGAGTCAGGAGGAAAAGGCGCGCCCGGTCCGCTCCGGCCCCAAGGTGGGCCGCAACGACCCGTGCCCGTGCGGCAGTGGCAAGAAATACAAAAAGTGCTGTGGGCGATAAGCCGATTGATCCCATTTCAATGATCCGGCCGCGGCGGAAGATACGCGGCATTTCGGCTGTGCTGCTGCCGTTTCATGAAAATGGCGATTCGGATTGGGCCGGCTTTTCTGGTC
This sequence comes from Kiritimatiellia bacterium, assembly GCA_028822745.1. Lineage (GTDB taxonomy): Bacteria > Verrucomicrobiota > Kiritimatiellia > UBA8416 > JAIOPI01 > JAPKCZ01. Next base: position 1,545 of record JAPKCZ010000663.1, read on the forward strand.
ATGTCAAACGCACCGTGGCCGCTGGACTTGCTCCTGCTGTGAACATGGACACTGGTTTCGGAAATTTCATCGATGACTCCATTCGACTAAAGGCTTTGGAGCTGACGCAGGCGGAGACGGATGATTTTGTGGCCGGCGCATTCGTCCGCGACGAGCCGGGCGCGGCATTCAACGGCACGGAGTATTTCCGCCAGATAGAGATGATCCAAAACCACGGCGGCACACCGGTAATCTTCCAGTCGTTCGGACTCACCGCTCAAGACGATGAGGGCATTGTGTCCTGCTACGAAAAGCTTGCGGAGAGCGCTGACCGGCTCATCGGATTCGAGTTGAGCGAGGTGTTTGCGCCGTTCGGGAAGATTTATTCGATGGATGTTTATCGTGGACTGCTTGGTATTGACCGACTAATCGGTTCAAAGCATTCCTCGAT
>JAPKCZ010000664.1 GCA_028822745.1 Kiritimatiellia bacterium
GCGCACGCCTTCCGCAACTTTTTTGCCTTTCACAAACTTAGCCGCCTCGCGCAGGTCAGACAAACGGCCATTGGTACAGGAACCGATAAAGACGACATTCACCGGCGTGCCGGCGATGGGTTGGCCTTCCTCAAAACTCATGTACTCATAGGCTTCCTTCACGACAAGCTGATCAGATTCATCAAAGGAATCAACCGCTGGTAAATCCTGCGATACGCCCACGGACTGCGCTGGAGTGATACCCCAAGTGACGAATGGCTCGATGTCTTCGCCCTTGATTTCGATGGTGTCGTCGTAGGCGGCATCGGTATCAGAGGCGAGTGATTGCCAATCGGTCGCGGCGCGGTCCCAAGCCTCGCCGTCGGGACAGAAGTCACGGCCCTTGAGATAATCGAATGTGGTCTGGTCGGGATTCACATAACCGCAGCGCGCGCCACCCTCAATGGACATGTTACAGACGGTCATGCGCTCTTCCATGCTCATGTTGTCGATGACCTCGCCGCCAAATTCATATGCGTAGCCCACGCCGCCGTTTACGCCGAGACGGTTGATGTAAGCGAGCGCGACATCTTTCGCGTACACGCCGGGCTGAAGCGTGCCGGAAAAATTTATGCGGCGCACCTTGAGCTTGGCCATGGCGAGCGTTTGCGTGGCAAGCACGTCGGCCACCTGACTGGTGCCAATGCCAAACGCCAGCGTTCCGAAAGCACCGTGAGTGGAGGTGTGCGAATCGCCACAGGCAATGGTCATGCCCGGCTGCGTGAGCCCGCGCTCGGGGCCGATCACATGCACAATACCCTGCTCTCCCTTGGCCGGTTCAAAAAAGCGAATGCCGGAGTCGGCGCAGTTTCGCTCAATGTGCTGCAGCATCTCCTCCGCAAGCGGATCCATCAGTGGACGTTGGCGACCTTTGCCGGTGGTGGGCATGATGTGATCCACGGTGGCAAACGTACGTTCGGGGAACGGCACGCTCAAACCTTGCTCGCGCACCATCGCAAATGCCTGCGGTGAGGTGACCTCGTGGATGAGATGCAGCCCTATAAAGAGCTGATATTGTCCCGAGGGCAGTTGTCTCACGCAGTGCCGGTCGAAAACCTTGTTGTAGAGGTTTTGGCTCATATCCTAAAAAAGGAGCGGAATCCTAGATGCGAATGAGGCGTGTCGCAATCCTATTTGCGTTTTGACACGCCCGACTGGCTTTGCCACCTTTCCCGCCCTTTCATCCGAAGGGATATATCGTAATGGCTGAACAACTCATCGGAAATTTATTGGTCGCTCAAAGCGGCGGACCCACAGCGGTGATCAACTCCAGCATCGCGGGCGTCATAATCGAAGCCGGACGACACGAGTGTATTGAGGAAATCTACGGCGGTCTCAACGGCGTGTATGGCATCCTTCACGAAGAGCTCATCGATATCGGTGAGGAAAACACCCGGGCAATCCAGCGCCTGAAGCACACCCCCGGTGCCGCGCTTGGCACCTGCCGGTACAAGATCAATTTCCAGAAGGAACCTGAGCAGGCACAGCAGGACATGGATCGTCTGTTCGATATTTTTCAGGCGCACAACGTCCGATACTTTTTCTACGCTGGCGGCAACGACTCGCAGGACACGACCAACAAGGTGCATCTGGAGGCGCAGAAGCGCGGCTACGAACTGCGCGCCATCGGCGTGCCTAAGACGGTTGACAACGACCTAACACACACGGACCACTGCCCCGGCTATGGCAGTGTGATCAAGTACAACGCCACCACGGTAACGGAGGTAGGTGCGGACGTCCAGAGCATGGCGACTGACGAAGGTTTCTGCTGCATCATCGAGGTGATGGGCCGCGCCGCAGGCTGGATCGCCGCCGGCACCGTGCTCGCCAAGCACGAGCCGGAGGATCCGCCGCACATCATTTTGATGCCCGAGATTCCTTTCGATCAGGACAAGTTTATTGCCAAGGTGAAGGAAAATGTTGACCAGCACGGC
>JAPKCZ010000665.1 GCA_028822745.1 Kiritimatiellia bacterium
CCTGTCCTCGGAAAGTCACGTCGTGGTTGCCACGCCTGTGCGCCCTCGTGAAGAATCAATGTGGTGGCATTTGACACCTGTCCCAGAAAGTTTGCCTTAAATTATGTGTGGAATTGCAGGATTTGTAAGCAGGCAACCATTGATGGATGCGCAAGCCCTCATACGCATGCGGGACGCCCTTGCGCATCGCGGCCCCGATGACGCGGGCTGTTGTGTGTGGGGTGCGGACGGGCGCGAAGCGGCATCGGAAAAGGGCACGGTGGGACTGGCGCAGCGTCGACTGAGCATTGTTGATCTGTCACAGGCTGGGCATCAGCCTATGAGCAACGCCGACAGCACGTCTTGGATTACTTATAACGGCGAGTGTTACAATTTCTTAGAAGAGCGTGCGGTGCTCGGCGAGCAGTATGCATTCTCGTCCCGAACCGATACAGAAGTCATCCTGCGCCTAGTCGACACCGTTGGCATTGAGGCCGCGCTAAAACGTCTCAACGGTATGTTCGCTTTCGCTGTCTGGGACTCGAAAACCAAAGTGTTGACCCTCGCTCGCGACCGGCTGGGCAAGAAGCCGCTTTATTATCTGCAACGCGATGGTGGCAGCCTTCTCTTCGCATCCGAAATCAAAGCTTTGCTTGCAAGTGGTTTCGTGGATAAGGAAAAGATCGACCCAATCGCGCTAGTGCAATTCTGGACCTATGGCTATGCCACCGGAGAGCGCACCCTGTATGAACAGATAAAGCGCGTCCCGCCGGGGCATTTTGCGCGCTGGTCGGATGGAGAGCTTCGGGTTGAAGAGTATTGGGATTGTACCTTTGGTGATGATATTGCCACGGATCGATCCATGGATGATCTTGCGGATGAATTGGATGCGCTACTCTCGGACGCTATTCGCATGCGATTGATCTCCGACGTTCCAATCGGGCTATTTCTTTCTGCGGGCATTGATTCGAGTCTGATTGCCGCCCTGGCCGCACGTGTCAGCAACAAATCGTTGCAATCGTTCACCATTGGGTTCGACCAACAAGGCTTCGACGAAGCGCCGCATGCCGCGGACATTGCCAAGCATATAGGCATTCCCAACCAGACGCTGCACGTGACGGACGCGATGGAGGACGCTTTCGAAACAATCGCACGACAGTTTGATGAACCGTTCGGTGACTCGTCTGCAGTGCCGACTTATTTTGTCTGCAAGTTGGCACGCGAGCATGTCACGGTCGCGTTGACGGGCGATGGGGGCGATGAGCTTTTCGCTGGATACGACGCCTATGCTAAAGCCCTATGGTTTTGGGGCGACCGTGCCCAACGTCGACAGTTTTCGGATCTGTTGTCTCCTCTTCAGAAATTGGTGGAAGGCCACAAGCGTTTCATTCGCGGCGACCGCCGATTGACGGCTCTTGAAATGATCATGAGTCAATCGCGCTTACGTGAGGTCTTGCACGGCGATGTGTGGCGCGATATTGCAGGGGCCAATCCATATGCGGACCGTGAGCGTTGGTATGCACGTGCCTCAAAGTCGGACCTGCTCAGTCAGCTGCAATACATGAACATGAAGACCTACTTGCCTGATGATATTCTGGTGAAGGTTGATCGTATGAGCATGGCGCATGCCCTCGAATGTCGCAGCCCGCTGCTCGACTATCGTGTCGCCGAATTCGCCGCGCGCCTGCCTTATGAGGCCAAGATTGACGGTCAGGGGCGTCGCAAGGCTCTGTTGAGGCATCTGTTGGCGCGTTATTTGCCGGATGCGTTGATGGATCGGCCAAAAATGGGATTTCGTGTGCCGTGGGCCGAGTGGTGTGCCGGGCCCAGAGGCGATGCCTTACGTCGTTCTTGGCAGAACCAGCGCAACGGTTTGCAACGGCCGGAGGCCGCGCAACGGCTTTTTCCAACGCACAAGCAAGGGTGGGCGTCCTGGCAGTGGAACGCCTTCACGTCGATGCTCTTTCTGGAGGACAGCTAGTCCGTTTTGAG